>DASQCX010000099.1:0-16179 GCA_035634455.1 Burkholderiaceae bacterium | reverse complement strand
TCAGGCTCTTCGGATTTACGTCAATGCAGAGCTGGAAGACCTGGCGCAGGTGCTCGAGGCCGCTGTGAACCTGCTGGCGCCCGGCGGCCGGCTCGCGGTCATCAGCTTCCATTCGCTGGAAGACCGCATCGTCAAGACCTTCATCGCGCGCGAGAGCAAGGCCGAGATCGACCGCCGCGCGCCGTTCGCGCCGCCGTCCAGGGCGCTGCGCCTGCACGCGCTGGGCCGCGTCAAGCCGGGCGCCGCCGAGGTCGCCGCCAACGGCCGCGCGCGCTCCGCGATCCTGCGCGTGGCGGAGAGGCTGGCATGAGCGGTCAATCCTTCGTGGTGCGGCTCAACGTGCTGCTCGCGCTCGCGCTGATCGTCAGCGGGCTGTACCTCGTCAAGATCAGCTACGAGTCGCGCCGCCTGTTCGCCGAGATCGAGAACGCGCACGGCACCGAGCGCCAGCTCGAGTCCGACCGCCGCCGCCTCGAGGCCGAGCGCCAGGCGCAGGCCACGCACCTGCGCGTGGAGAGCACCGCGCGCACCAAGCTCAACATGCGCGCCGCCACGCCGGCCAACACGCAGTACGTGGTCGACGCCGGCCTGGCCGCGGCGCCGCCGTCCGCGCCGCTCGCGGCGTCGCCGGCGGCCGCCAGCGCTCCCGAAGCGGGGGGCTCGCGATGAACAAGCCGAACAAGCGCGTGCAGTCGTCGCGGGCCCGCGCGGTGAGCAACGTCACGTACGCCAACAGCCCGCTGCTGGCGTCGAAGACGCCACTGTGGCGCAGCCGCTTCCTGGTCGTGCTGGTGGGCGTCGGCTCGCTCGTGCTGGTCGGGCGCGCCGCCTACATCCAGATCATCGCCACCAACTTCTACCTGAAGCAGGGCGAGGCGCGCTACGCGCACACGCTGGAGATGCCGGCCAGCCGCGGCCGCATCGTCGACCGCAACGGCCTGCTGCTGGCCACCAGCGTGCCCACGCCGTCGATCTGGGCGATCCCCAAGGACGTCGACGCCGACGCCGGCGAGAAGAAGCAGCTCGCGCAGGCGCTCGGCATCTCCGTGGCCGAGCTCAACGACCGCCTCGACGGCAACCCGAACTTCGTGTGGCTCAAGCGCCAGGTCGACGACGGCGTCGGCGCGGCCGTCAAGGCGCTCGACCTCAAGGGCGTCCACCAGGTCAGCGAGTTCCGCCGCCGCTATCCGGAAGGCGAGGCCGCGGCGCACGTGGTGGGCTTCACCGGCGACGCGGACAAGGGCCAGGAAGGCATCGAGCTCGCCTACCAGCAGCAGCTGCAGGGCCGCGACGGCTCGCGCGAGGTCGTCAAGGATCGCCTGGGCCGCATCGTCGAGGACATCGGCGACCCGCAGCGCCCGATCAACGGCGAGGACATCGAGCTGGCGATCGACTCCAAGGTGCAGTTCTTCGCCTACCAGCGCATCCGCGACCAAGTGATCGCGCAGAAGGCCAAGGGCGGCAGCGTGGTCGTCATCGACACGCTCACCGGCGAGGTGCTGGCGCTGGCCAACTACCCGAGCTACAACCCGGGCGACCGCCACCACCTGTCGGGCGCGCAGCTGCGCAACCGCGCGCTGACCGACGTGTTCGAGCCGGGCTCGACGATGAAGCCCTTCATCGTCGGCACCGCGCTGGAGAAGGGCCTGGTCACGCCGTTCTCGCTGGTCGACGCGACGCCCGGCTCGCTGGTCATCAGCGGCTTCGCGCCCAAGGACGCCGAGCCCAACGGCTGGCTGACTGTGCAGCAGGTGATCCAGAAGTCCAGCAACATCGGCGCCGCGCGCCTGGCGATGAAGCTCACGCCCAAGGAGGAGTGGGAGAAGTTCTCGTCGATCGGCCTGGGCCAGAAGCCGCAGATCAACTTCCCCGGCGTCGTCACCGGCCGGCTGCGCCCGTACAAGACCTGGCGCCCGATCGAGCAGGCGACGATGGCCTACGGCTACGGGCTGTCGGCCTCGCTGTTCCAGCTGGCGCGCGCCTACACGGTGTTCGCCAACGACGGCGTGCTGGAGGGCGTGTCGATGCTGCGGCAGAGCGCGCCCGGGCCGGGCCCGCGCGTGTTCAAGCCGGAGACGGTCAAGGAGATCAACGCGATGCTGACGATGGTCACGTCGCCCGGCGGCACAGCGCCGAAGGCGCGCACGCTGGGCTATAGCGTCGGCGGCAAGTCCGGCACCGCGTACAAGGCCGAGGGCCACGGCTACGCCCAGAACAAGTACCGCCCGTGGTTCGTGGGCTTGGCGCCGATCTCGCATCCGCGCATCGTGGTGGCCGTGATGGTGGACGAGCCCAACGCCGGCCTGCACTACGGCGGCGACGTCGCCGCACCGGTGTTCAGCCAGATCGTCTCGCAGACGCTGCCGCTGCTGGGCGTCGCCCCCGACCTCGACGTGCGCACGCAGATCACGCAGACGAACGTCGCCCAGACCCCCGAGAACTGATCCCATGCCGCTCACGCGTCTCAAATCCCCCGCCGCCGCCGCGCGCTGGCTCAAGTCCTGGGTCACGGGCACGCTGCGCACGGACAGCCGTGCCGTGCAGCCGGGCGACGCCTTCATCGCCTGGCCGGGCTACGCGAACGACGGCCGCCGCTTCGTCGCGAACGCGCTCGCCGCGGGCGCGTCCACGTGCCTCGTCGAGCAGGACCAGGTCGACGCGTTCGGCTTCGAGGACGCCCGCATCGCCACGCTGACCTCGATGAAGGCGGCCACCGGCCACATCGCCGCGGCCTTCTTCGACGAGCCCAGCGAGCGCCTGAAGGTCGTCGCCACCACCGGCACCAACGGCAAGACCTCGACCGCCTGGTGGACCTCGCAGGCGCTGAACCTGCTCGGCCGCCGCGCCGGCGTGGTCGGCACGCTGGGCATCGGCGTGCCGCCGCTGCCCATGGCCGTCGCGGCAGGCGATTCCAAGCAGGACTGGACCATCAAGGCCACCGGCCTGACGACGCCCGATCCCGTCTCGCTGCAGGCCGCGTTCCGCCGCATGGTCGACGACGGCTTCGCCGCCTGCGCGATCGAGGCCAGCTCCATCGGCATCGTCGAGCAGCGGCTCGCGGGCACGCGCATCGAGGTCGCGCTGTTCACCAACTTCACGCGCGACCACCTCGACTACCACGGCAGCATGGACAGCTACTGGGCCGCCAAGCGCCTGCTGTTCGGCTGGCCCGGCCTGAAGGCGGCCGTCGTCAACATCGACGACGACGCCGGCGACCTGCTGGCCGGCGAGCTGACGCACGGTCCGCTGGACCTGTGGACGTACTCCACGCGTACCGACTCGCAAGCCCGCCTGCTGGCCGAGGGCATCGGCTACCGCGACGGCGGCCTCGCGTTCACGCTGGTCGAGTCGGGCGCCGGGCGCGCCGCCGTCGTCACCACGCTGATCGGCGACTACAACGTGCACAACCTGCTGAGCGTCATCGGCGGCCTGCGCGCGCTGGGCATCCCGCTGGCCGACGCTGCGCGCGTCGCGGGCCTGGTCACGCCGGTGCCGGGCCGCATGCAGCGCGTCGCCGCGAACGCCGCGGGCCAGCCCGAGGTCGTCGTCGACTACGCGCACACGCCCGACGCGCTGGAGAAGGTCATCGCCGCGCTGCGCCCGCTGGCGGCCGACCGCGGCGGCAGGCTGCATTGCGTGTTCGGCTGCGGCGGCGACCGCGACGCGACCAAGCGTCCGCTGATGGGCGGCATCGCCGCGCGGCTGGCCGACGCCGTCGTCGTCACCAGCGACAACCCGCGCACCGAGGATCCGCAGGCCATCGTCGACCAGGTCGCCGCGGGCGCCGTCGGCGGGGCGCCGGTGCAGGTGATCGTCGACCGCCGCGCGGCCATCGCGCAGGTGCTGGCGGGCGCGGACGCGCGCGACGTCGTGCTGATCGCGGGCAAGGGCCACGAGGACTACCAGGAAATCAACGGCGTGCGCCAGCACTTCTCCGATGTCGAGGAAGCGCTGGCCGGCCTGGGGAAGCGGGGGCTCGCGGCATGACGGCCATGATGACGCTCGCGGACGCGGTCGCGCTGGTGCCGGGCGCGGCGCTGGTCGGCGACGGTGCGCGCGCGTTCGAGCGCGTGCACACGGACACGCGCACGCTGCGCGCGGGCGACCTGTTCGTCGCGCTGAAGGGCGAGCGCTTCGACGCGCACGACTTCCTGCCGCAGGCGCGCGCCGCCGGCGCGGTGGCGGCGATCGGCACGCACGGCGTCGCCGAGGCCGGTCTGGATGGCCTGGTCGTCGAAGATTCGCTCGAAGCGCTGCAGGCGCTGGCCACCGGCTGGCGCCGGCGCTTCGCCGCGCCCGTGATCGCGGTCACCGGCAGCAACGGCAAGACCACGGTCACGCAGATGATCGCGTCCATCCTGCGCGCCGCGCACGGCGACGCGGCGCACGCGACCGCGGGCAACCTCAACAACCACATCGGCGTGCCGCTGACGGTGCTGCAGCTGAACGCGTCGCACCGCGCCGCGGTCGTCGAGCTGGGCATGAACCATCCGGGCGAGATCGCCGTGCTCGCGCGCATCGCGCAGCCGACGGTCGCGCTCGTCAACAACGCGCAGCGCGAGCACCAGGAATTCATGGGCACCGTGGAAGCCGTGGCGCGCGAGAACGGCGCCGCGATCGAGGCGCTGCCGGCCGACGGCATCGCCGTCTTCCCGGCCGACGACGCGTACGCCGACATCTGGCAGGCGCAGGCCGGCGCGCGCCGCTGCCTGCGCTTCGCGCTGGCCGGCGAGCCGGACGGCGAATGGCCGCGCGCGGAGATCTCGGCGCGCGCACGCTGGGCCGGCGTCGCCTGGCAGGTGGAGATGACCACACCCCAGGGTCAGGCGCGCCTGACGCTGCGCGTGGCCGGCCGCCACAACGTGCTCAACGCGCTGGCGTCGACCGCGGCGACGCTCGGGGCCGGCATCGCGCTGGCCGACGTCGTGCGCGGGCTCGAAGCCTTCGCGCCGGTCAAGGGACGCTCGCAGCTGAAATCGCTCAGGCGCGGCGGCAAGGCGATCCCGCTGGTCGACGACACCTACAACGCCAACCCCGACTCCGTGCGCGCCGCCATCGACGTGCTCGCAGGCCTGCCGGCGCCGCGCTGGCTGCTGCTGGGCGACATGGGCGAGGTCGGCGATCAGGGCCCGGCGTTCCACCAGGAGATCGGCGCCTACGCGCAGGCCCGCGGCATCGACGAATTCTGGTGCGCCGGCACGCTGTGCGCGCACGCCGCGCACGCCTACGGCCCCGACGCACGCCACTTCGCCGACACGCCCGCGCTGCTGGCCGCGCTCGGCGATTCGGCGGCCGCGGAGCCGGCGTTCGCGTCGGTGCTGGTCAAGGGCTCGCGCTTCATGGGCATGGAACGCGCGGTCGCGCTGCTGATCGCGCACGACGAGGGAGGCCACGATGCTGCTTAGCCTCGCCGGTTGGCTGCAGGGCCACTACCCGGAAAACTTCGGCTTCCTGCGCGTGTTCCAGTACCACACGTTCCGCGCAGTGATGGCCGCAATGACGGCGCTGCTGATCGGCCTGTTCTTCGGCCCGTGGGTCATCCGCCGCCTGACCGAGCTGAAGATCGGCCAGCCGATCCGCGAGTACGGCGTGCAGTCGCACATGGTCAAGCGCGGCACGCCGACGATGGGCGGTGTGCTGGTGCTGATCGGCATCGCGACCGCCACGCTGCTGTGGAGCGACTGGAGCAACCGCTTCGTCTGGATCGTGATGATCGTGACCTTCGGCTTCGGCGCGATCGGCTGGTCGGACGACTGGCGCAAGGTGGTGCAGAAGAACCCGGAAGGCATGCCGTCGCGCGAGAAGTACATGTGGCAGTCGCTGATCGGCGTGATCGCGGCGCTGTACTTGGCCTTCAGCGTGTCGGAGACGTCCAACCTGCGCGTGCTGGAGCTGTTCCTGCGCTGGGTCACCAGCGGCTTCGCCAACGACCTGCCGCCCAAGGCCGACCTGATGCTGCCGTTCTTCAAGACGGTCAGCTACCCGTTGGGCGTCTTCGGCTTCATCGCGATGACCTACTTCGTGATCGTCGGCGCCAGCAACGCGGTCAACCTCACCGACGGCCTTGACGGCCTGGCCATCATGCCGGTGGTGCTGGTGGCCGGCGCGCTGGGGCTGTTCGCGTACGTGGTGGGCAACGCGGTCTATTCGAAGTACCTGCTGTTCCCGTACATCCCGGGCGCGGGCGAGCTGCTGATCTTCTGCGCGGCGATCGCCGGCGCGGGGCTGGCGTTCCTGTGGTTCAACGCGCATCCGGCGCAGGTGTTCATGGGCGACGTCGGCGCGCTGGCGCTGGGCGGCGCGCTGGGCACGGTGGCCGTGATCACGCGCCAGGAGATCGTGCTGGGGATCATGGGCGGCGTGTTCGTGGCCGAGGCGCTGTCGGTGATGGCGCAGGTCAGCTACTTCAAGTACACGAAGAAGAAGTACGGCGAGGGGCGCCGCATCCTGAAGATGGCGCCGCTGCACCACCATTTCGAGAAGTCCGGCTGGACCGAGACGCAGGTCGT
The DNA here is from genome assembly GCA_035634455.1 of Burkholderiaceae bacterium. Classification (GTDB taxonomy): domain Bacteria; phylum Pseudomonadota; class Gammaproteobacteria; order Burkholderiales; family Burkholderiaceae_C; genus Scleromatobacter. The sequence goes on along the minus strand of DASQCX010000099.1, from coordinate 9,670 downwards.
GATCCGCTTCTGGATCGTCACGATGCTGCTGTGCCTGGTCGGCCTCGCCAGCCTGAAGCTGCGTTGATTTTCGTAGAGCAAGACAAGTGATCGAAGAGTCCGACAACACCGTGCTGATCCTGGGCCTCGGGGCCTCGGGCCTGGCCATGGCGCGCTGGTGCGCGGGCCAGGGCGCGCGCGTGCGCGTATGGGACTCGCGCCCGAACCCGCCGCAGGCCGCGGCGCTGGCCGCGGAGGTCGAGGGCAGCACGTTCGTGTCGGGCGAGCTCGCGGCGGATGCCCTGGACGGCGTGGTGCGCGTCTACAAGAGCCCGGGCCTGAGTCCCGGCGACACGCGCCTGCGCGCGCTGCTGCAGGCCGCCAAGGATGCCGGCGTGCCGGTGCGCGGCGAGCTCGACCTGTTCTCGCGCGCGCTCGCCCAGCTGAAGGCCGAGCGCGGCTACGCGCCGAAGATCCTGGCCATCACCGGCACCAACGGCAAGACGACGACCACGTCGCTCACGGGCCAGCTCGTCGAGCGCTCGGGCCGCAGCGTGGCCGTCGCCGGCAACATCGGCCCGACGATGCTGGACACGCTCGCCGCCGCGATCGCCGCGCAGGCCGTGGCCGACGTCGAGGCCGCGGAAGCCGCCGCGGCGCAGGCGCTGATCGACGCCGAGGAAGCCGCGGCCCGCGCCGCGCAGGAAGCCATCGAGCAGGAGGCCGCGCGCGTGGCCGCCGAGAAGCAGGCGCGCCTCGAGGCCGAGCTCGCCGCCGCCGATGCCGCGAAAGCCGCCGAGGCCGAAGCCAAGGCGCAGGCCAAGGCGGAAGCTGTTGCCGCGAAGGTGGCGCGCGCCGAGGCCCGCGCCGCGAAGGCCGCGGCCAAGGCGAACCCGGACGCGGCGCTCGAGCTGCCCGTCGAGCCCGACGCGCCCGCGCCGGCCGAGGATGCGAACGACGCCGAACTCGTCGAGACCGAGGACGCCGACGAGTTGCGCGAACTCGCCGCCCTCGACGGCAGCGACGTCCCCGCGCAGCTGGCCGACGACGTCGACGAGGCCCATGCCGACCAGGTGCTGGCCGACGAGGCCGTCGCGCTCGCCGAGGCCAAGCTGCCCGACGACGACGCGCCGTCCGTCGTCCTGATCCCGCCGCCGGCACCCGATCCGGTGTTCAGCCACCTGCCGCAGGTGTGGGTGCTGGAGCTCTCGAGCTTCCAGCTGGACGAGGTGCAGGACTTCAACCCGGCCGCCGCGACGGTGCTCAACGTCACGCAGGACCACCTCGACTGGCACGGCTCGATGGCCGCCTACGCCGCGGCCAAGGCGCGCGTCTTCGGCACCGACGCGATGCCCGACACCGTCATGGTGATCAACCGCGACGACCCGGCCGTCGAGGCGATGATCCCGCCGCCGGTCACCGTCAAGCCGACGCGGCGCGGCGAGCGCGCGCGGCAGGTGTCGCGCCGCGTCGTGCGCTTCGGGCTCGACGCGCCGCGCGAGCCGGGCGACTTCGGCCTCGTGGAGGAAGCCGGCATGGCCTGGCTGGTCCGCGCGATGGAGCTCGATCCGACGATCAAGCGCAAGCCGGGCGACGACGTCGACCTCGTGATCCAGCGCCTGATGCCCGCCGATGCGCTGCGCATCCGCGGCCGCCACAACGCGTCCAACGCGCTGGCGTCGCTGGCGCTCGCGAGCTCGGTCGGCATCCCGCTGGCGCCGATGCTGCACGGGCTGCGCGAGTATCGCGGCGAGCCGCATCGCGTCGAGCCGATCGGCATCATCGGCCAGGTCGAGTTCTTCGACGACTCCAAGGGCACCAACGTCGGCGCGACGGTCGCCGCGTTGAACGGCCTGGGGCAGGACAAGGCGCCCGCGAAGCTGGTCGTCATCCTCGGCGGCGACGGCAAGGGCCAGGACTTCGCGCCGCTGGCCGAGCCGCTGCGCCGCCACGCGCGCGCGGCCGCGACGATCGGCAAGGACGCCGAGGCCATCGAGGCGGTGCTGCAGTCGGCCGGCGTGCGCTTCGAGCGCCACGCGACGCTCGAGGACGCCACCCGCTGGGCGCACAAGCAGGCCGAAGGCAGCGACGCCGTGCTGCTGAGTCCGGCGTGCGCGAGCCTGGACATGTTCCGCGACTACAAGCACCGCGCCGACGTCTTCGTCGCCACGGTGCGCGACATCGCGGACGACGCCGGGGAGGTGCTCGCATGAGCGTCATGGCCCTCCTCAAGCAGCACCTGCCCGAGTGGCCCGGCTTCCGGCCCGCGGAGTGGTTCCGCAAGCGCCGCGAGGCGGCGTCGGGCGACGAGCGCGTGCCGATCCGCGACTGGGTCGACGCGGGCCGGCCCACGCGCGTCATGGGCGTCGACTCCGCGCTGATCTGGGTGACGGCCGCGTTGCTGGCGTTCGGCCTGGTGATGGTCTATTCGGCGTCGGTGGCGCTGCCCGACAGCCCGCGCTTCGCGCTGTACACGTCCACGCACTTCCTGAGCCGCCAGGCGTTGTTCATCGCCATCGGCCTGGTGTGCGCGTTCGCCACCGCGCAGGTGCCGGTCGCGATCTGGGAGAAGTGGGCGCCGTGGATCTTCGCGCTGGCGATGGTGCTGCTGGCGCTGGTGCTGATCCCGCACCTCGGCAAGGGCGTCAACGGCGCGCGCCGCTGGATCCCGCTGGGCGTGCTGAACTTCCAGCCCAGCGAGCTCGCCAAGCTGGGCATGTGCATGTACGCGGCCAGCTACATGGTGCGCAAGATGGACGTCAAGGAGAACTTCATCAAGGCCGTGTGGCCGATGGCGGTGGCCCTGGGCGCGATCGGCGTGCTGCTGCTGGCCGAGCCGGACATGGGCGCGTTCATGGTGATCGCGGCCATCGCGCTGGGCGTGCTGTTCCTGGGCGGCGTCAACGGCCGCATGTTCCTGCTCAGCGTCGCCGTGCTGCTCGGCGCGTTCGTGCTGATGATCGTGTTCAGCGAGTTCCGCCGCCAGCGCATCTTCGCCTACCTCGACCCGTGGAACCCGACCTACGCGCAGGGCAAGGCCTACCAGCTGACGCACTCGCTGATCGCGTTCGGCCGCGGCGAGATCTTCGGCCAGGGGCTGGGCAACTCGATCGAGAAGCTGCACTATCTGCCGGAGGCGCACACCGACTTCCTGCTGGCCGTGGTCGGCGAGGAACTGGGCTTCGTCGGCGTCTTCATCATCGTGGCCGCGTTCTTCTGGCTGACGCGCCGGCTGTTCATCATCGGCCGCCAGGCGATCGCGCTGGACCGCGTGTTCGCGGGCCTGCTGTGCCAGGGCGTCGGGCTGTGGATGGGCGCGCAGTCGTTCATCAACTTCGGCGTGAATCTGGGCGTGCTGCCCACCAAGGGCCTGACGCTGCCGCTGCTGAGCTACGGCGGCTCGGGCGTGGTGCTCAACCTCGTCGCGCTGGCGCTGGTGCTGCGCGTCGACATGGAAAGCCGCGCGCTGATGCGGGGAGGTCGCGCATGAGCGGTGAACTCGTCGCACGCACGCCGCGCCACCTCGTCGTGATGGCCGCGGGCACCGGCGGCCACGTGATGCCGGGACTCGCCGTCGCCCGCGAGGTGCTCGCGCGCGGCTGGACCGTCAGCTGGCTGGGCACGCGCACGGGCATGGAGAACCGCCTCGTGCCGCCGTCGGGCATCCCGCTGGACACGATCAACTTCGCCGGCGTGCGCGGCAAGGGGGTACTCGGCGCCTTCAAGGGCTTGCTGCAGCTCGCGTCCGCGTTCGGCGCGTGCAGGCACATCCTGCGCACGCGCAACGCGTCTGCCGTGCTGGGCATGGGCGGCTACGTCTGCGTGCCGGGCGGCAAGGTCGCGCACCGGCTGGGCAAGCCGCTGGTGCTGGTCAACGCGGATGCGGCGCTGCTGCTGTCGAACAAGTCGCTGCTGTCGGCCTGCGACCGCATCGCGTTCGGCTTCGACGGCGCGGACGCGCGCGCCACGCCCAAGGCGCTGGTCACCGGCAATCCGGTGCGCGCCGAGATCGAGGCGATCGCGTCGCCGGCCGAGCGCTTCGCCAGTCGCTCCGGCGCGCTGCGCGTGCTGGTGGTGGGTGGCAGCCTGGGGGCGAAGGTGCTCAACGAGACGCTGCCGCAGGCGCTCAAGCTGATCCCCAAGGGCGAGCGTCCGATCGTCACGCACCAGACCGGCGAGAAGAACTGGGAAGCGGTGCAGGCCGGCTACCTGGCGCGTGGCGTCGAGGCCGAGGTCGTGCCCTTCATCGACGACATGCCGCGCCGCCTGGCCGAGTGCGACCTGATCGTCTGCCGCGCCGGCGCGATCACGGTCAGCGAGCTGTGCGCCGCCGGCGTGGCCAGCGTGCTGGTGCCGCTGGTGATCAGCACGACCTCGCACCAGCGCGACAACGCGCAGTACATGGCCGAGCGCGGCGCCGCGCACCACCTGCCGCAGGCCGAGCTGACGCCCGAGCGCCTCGCGGCGGAGCTGCGCGGGGCGACGCGGGCCGACCTGCTTGCAATGGCGGAACGCGCGCGGTCGCTCGCGCGTCCGCAAGCCGCGGCTCGGGTCGCGGATGAACTCGAAAGGCTGGTGGCTTGAGATGAAGCACGCAGTCAAGAAGATCCATTTCGTCGGCGTCGGTGGCGCCGGCATGTCCGGCATCGCCGAGATCCTGCACAACCTCGGCTACGTCGTCTCCGGCTCCGACCAGGCCGACAGCGCGACCTCGCGCCGGCTGGCGTCGCTGGGCATCCAGGTGTTCACGGGGCACGACGCGGCCAACGTCGCCGACGCGCAGGCGGTGGTCACGTCGACCGCCGTGAAGGGCGACAACCCCGAGGTCATCGCGGCGCGCGCCAAGCGCATCCCGGTGGTGCCGCGCGCGGTGATGCTGGCCGAGCTGATGCGCCTGAGGAAGGGCATCGCGATCGCGGGCACGCACGGCAAGACGACCACGACCTCGCTCGTGACCAGCGTGCTGGCCGAGGCGGGCGTCGACCCGACCTTCGTCATCGGCGGCAAGCTCAACTCCGCCGGCGCGAACTCGCGGCTGGGCGCGGGCGAGTACATCGTGGTCGAGGCCGACGAGTCCGACGCGTCGTTCCTGAACCTGATGCCCATCCTGTCGGTGGTCACGAACATCGACGCCGATCACATGGACACCTACGGCCACGACTTCGCGCGCCTGAAGGCCGCGTTCGTGGAGTTCCTGCACCGCATGCCGTTCTACGGCTCGGCCATCGTGTGCGGCGACGATCCGGGCGTGCGCTCGATCGTGCCGATGATCTCGCGGCCGGTCGTCACCTACGGCATGAACGAGGACGTGCAGGTGCGCGCCGTGAACGTGCGCGCGCTGGCCGGCGGCCAGATGCAGTTCACCTGCCAGCGCCGCAACGGCGTGCGGATGCCCGACCTCGAGGTGACGCTGAACCTGCCCGGCGAGCACAACGTGCGCAACGCGCTGGCCGCGATCGCCGTGGCCACCGAGCTGGAGCTGCCCGACGACGCCATCGTCCGCGCGCTCGCCGGCTTCACGGGCGTCGGCCGCCGCTTCCAGAGCTACGGCCGGCAGCCCGTCGCCGCCGACAAGGGCGGCGGCACGTTCACGCTGATCGACGACTACGGCCACCACCCGGTGGAGATGGCCGCCGTCATCGCCGCCGCGCGCGGCGCGTTCCCGCAGCAGCGTCTGGTGCTCGCGTTCCAGCCGCACCGCTTCACGCGCACCCGCGACTGCTTCGAGGACTTCGTCAAGGTGATGGGCCAGGCCGATTCCATCCTGCTGACCGAGGTGTACTCGGCCGGCGAATCGCCGATCGTGGCCGCCGACGGCCGCTCGCTCGCGCGCGCGCTGCGCGTGGCGGGCAAGGTCGACCCGGTGTTCGTCGACGACGTCGCCGACCTCGCCGAGGCCATCATCGACCATGCGCGCGACGGCGACGTCGTCATCTCGATGGGCGCGGGATCGATCGCCGCGGTGCCGCAGAAGGTGGCGGACCTGAAGGCGCAGACACGACACGGAGGCGCGCCATGAACTTCATTTCATTGAGCCGCGAACAGGCAGCAGGGCTCGGCAAGATCGCCGTGCTGATGGGCGGCACGTCCGCCGAACGCGAGATCTCGCTGCTCTCGGGCAACGGCGTGCTGGCCGCACTGAAGTCCGGCGGATTCGACGCGCACGCGTTCGACCCGGCCGAGCGCCCGATGGACGACCTCAGGCGCGAGGGCTTCGCGCGCTGCTTCATCGCGCTGCACGGGCGCCATGGCGAGGACGGCGCGATCCAGGGCGCGCTCGAGCTGATGGGCATCCCCTATACCGGCCCGGGCATGATGGCCTCGGCCATCGCGATGAACAAGGTCATGACCAAGCGTGTCTGGCGCGCGGAGGTGCTGTCCACGCCGCGCAGCCGCGTGCTGGGCCCCGACCAGCAGGACGACAAGACGATCTCCAAGGTGCCCGACGAGCTGGGCCTGCCGCTGATCGTCAAGCCGCCGCACGAGGGCTCGTCGGTCGGCGTGACCAAGGTCAGGAGCTGGGCGCAGATGAAGGAGGCCGTCGAGCTGGCCGCCGGCTACGACGTCGACGTGCTGTGCGAGGAGTTCATCGACGGCGACGAGGTCACCGTGGCGGTGCTGGGCGAGGGCATGCACACGATGGCGCTGCCGCTGGTGCGCATCGTCGCGCCCGAGGGCAAGTACGACCTGCAGAACAAGTACTTCACCGACGTCGTGAAGTACCACTGCCCGAGCGGCCTGCCCGACGCCGAGGAGAAGGCCGTGCAGCGCCTGGCCGTGGCCGCCTACCGCGCGCTCGACTGCCGCGGCTGGAGCCGTGCCGACCTGATCATCCGCGCGTCGGACCGCAAGCCGTTCCTGATCGAGATGAACACCTCGCCGGGCATGACCTCGCACTCGCTGGTGCCGATGGCCGCGCGCGCGGTGGGCGTGTCGTACGAGGCGCTGTGCGCGCACCTGATCGCGTCGGCCGCGCTCGACCCCAAGGGCAAGGGCGGCAAGCCCGCGAAGAACGAACAACCCGGAGCCTGAGACCCGTCATGCTTCTGCGCCAACCCGCCACCCCCGATGCCGCGCCCGTCCAGGCGCTGCCGGTGGACGTGCGCCTCATGAACGCGATCGCCGTGGTCGTGTTCGTGCTGGCGCTGGCGGCGCTGGCGGCCGCGGCGCTCGCCTGGGCGGCGCGTCGCCCGCAGTTCCAGTTCGCCGACGTGCGCCTCGAGGGCGACCTGCAGCGCAACAGCGTGACCACGGTGCGCGCGAACGCGCTGCCGCACCTGGCGGGCAACTTCTTCACGATGGACCTGGCCCGCACGCGCGCCGCGTTCGAGCAGGTGCCCTGGGTGCGCCGCGCCGTCGTGCGCCGCGTGTGGCCCGACAAGCTGGTCGTCGCGCTGGAGGAGCACCAGCCCGTCGCGCTGTGGGAAGGCGACGAGAACTCGGACAAGATGGTCAACAGCCATGGCGAGGTCTTCGAGGCCAACGTGGGCGACGTCGAGGACGACAGCCTGCCGCAGTTCGCCGGCCCGGAAGGCACGTCGCCGCAGGTGCTGCAGATGTATCGCCGCCTGCAGGGCGTCTTCAGTCCGATGGACACCGAGATCGCGGCGCTGCGGCTGTCGGGCCGCGGCAGCTGGAAGGTCGACCTCGACGACGGCGCCGTCGTGGAGCTGGGTCGCGGCACGCCCGACGAGGTGGTCGAGCGCGCGACGCGCTTCGTGCGCACGCTGCCGCAGCTGCTCGCCAAGTTCCGCGCGCCGCTGGAGAGCGCGGACCTGCGGCACGCGGAAGGCTATGCCGTGAAGCTCAAGGGCCTGACGGTGAGCGCCGACACGAAGCAACCGACGGGCAAGCAATAGGGGAAACGGACAGCAATGGCCAAGGAATACAAGGATCTCGTCGTCGGCCTGGACATCGGCACCGCCAAGGTGATGGCCGTCGTCGCCGAGATACTGCCCGGCGGCGAACTGCGGCTCGCGGGCCTGGGCGTCGCGCCGACGCACGGCCTCAAGCGCGGGGTCGTGGTCAACATCGACGCCACGGTGCAGTCCATCCAGCAGGCCTTGAAGGAGGCCGAGATGATGGCCGACTGCAAGATCTCGCGCGTCTACACCGGCATCACCGGCAGCCACATCCGCGGCCAGAACTCGACGGGCATGGTGATCGTGCGCGACAACCGCGAGGTCACGCCCACCGACATGGCGCGCGTGGTGGAGACGGCCAAGGCGATCAACATCCCCAACGACCAGCGCGTGCTGCTGGTCGAGCCGCAGGAGTTCGTGATCGACGGCCACGAGGTCAAGGAGCCGATCGGCATGAGCGGCAGCCGGCTCGAGGTGCGCGTGCACATCGTCACCGGCGCGCAGAGCGCGGCCGAGAACATCGTCAAGTGCGTGCGCCGCTGCGGGCTCGAGGTCGACCAGCTCGTGCTCAACCCGAGCGCGTCCAGCCAGGCGGTGCTGACGCAGGACGAGATGGACCTGGGCGTCGCGCTGGTGGACATCGGCGCCGGCACCACCGACGTCGCCATCTTCACCGGCGGCTCGATCCGCCACACCGCGGTGATCCCGATCGCCGGCGACCTGATCACGAGCGACATCGCGATGGCGCTGCGCACGCCGACCAAGGACGCCGAGGAGATCAAGGTCGAATACGGCGTGGCCAAGCAGCTGCTGGCCGACGCGACGGAACAGGTCGAGGTACCGGGCCTCGGCGACCGGGCACCCCGCATGCTCTCGCGCCAGGCGCTGGCCGGCGTGATCGAGCCGCGCGTCGAGGAGATCTTCTCGCTGGTGCACCAGGTGATCCGCGAGTCGGGCTGCGAGGAGCTGCTGTCCTCGGGCATCGTGCTCACGGGCGGCACCGCGGTGATGCCCGGCATGGTGGAACTCGGGGAAGACATCTTCCTCAAGCCCGTGCGAAAGGGTCTGCCGACCTATTCGGGCGCGCTGTTCGACATGGTGGCCAACCCGCGCTCGGCGACCGTCATGGGCCTGCTCGAGGAGGCCCGCGTCGCGCACAGCCGGGGCCACAAGGCCGCGGCGCAGGCCGGCTCGATGCAGACCTTCTTCGGCAAGGCGCGGGACTGGTTCATGGGGAATTTCTAGCGATGACGAAGAAACGAAGAGGCGTCATCCATATAAGACCCGGCGCGCACGACGCGATCGAGTCGCTGGCTCTTTGGGATCTGGTTTTGTTTTCGGCAATGGCAACTGCAACGGTATCTAGGAAGGAAGGCACATCATGGCAATCGAGATGATTGAAGAGTTCGCGCAAGGCACGCAGATCAAGGTCATCGGCGTGGGTGGCGGCGGCGGCAACGCCGTGGAGCACATGGTCACCGAAGGCGTCCAGGGTGTGGAGTTCATCTGCGCGAACACCGACGCGCAGGCGCTGAACCGCTCGGGCGCGAGCGCCATCATCCAGCTGGGCACCAAGGGCCTGGGCGCGGGCGGCAAGCCCGAGGTCGGCAAGGCCGCGGCCGAGGAGGCGATCGAGCAGATCAAGGCCGCCATCGAAGGCGCCAACATGCTGTTCATCACGGCCGGCATGGGCGGCGGCACGGGCACCGGCGCCGCGCCGGTGATCGCGCGCGTCGCCAAGGAGATGGGCATCCTCACGGTGGGCGTCGTCACCAAGCCCTTTCATTTCGAGAGCGGCCGCCGCATGAAGGTCGCTGAAGCCGGCATCG
>DASQCX010000098.1:0-1977 GCA_035634455.1 Burkholderiaceae bacterium | reverse complement strand
CATCAAGAAGAGCATCGGCTCAGCATTCCCCGGCTCCGAGGTCAAGGAAATGGAAGTCAAGGGCCGCAACCTGAGCGAAGGCGTGCCGCGGAGCTTCACGATAAGCAGCAACGAGGTGCTCGAGGCGCTGACCGACCCGCTCAACCAGATCGTGTCGGCCGTCAAGAACGCGCTCGAGCAGACGCCGCCGGAACTGGGCGCCGACATCGCCGAGCGCGGCATGATGCTCACGGGCGGCGGCGCGCTGCTGCGCGACCTGGACCGCCTGCTGGCCGAGGAAACGGGCCTGCCGGTGCTGGTCGCCGAGGATCCGCTGACCTGCGTCGTGCGCGGCTGCGGCATGGCGCTGGAGCGCATGGAGCGCCTGGGCGCCATCTTCACTTCGGATTGAAGTCGCGGTGATCGGCGCGCCCCCGTCGCGCCGTGCGGGTTCCTTCGCACCGGGCGGGGAACTCGCAGCAGCGATAATTCATCCGATCGCTTCCCTCATCGTTTCGTCCTCCGCCGCGCCGAGCGCGGCGCGCTGAGTACCCCATGCCGCTCGGTACCCTGGACCGCCGTCCACCGCCGTTGTTCCACCAGGGCCCGTCCGCGCTGACGCGCCTGATCGTGTTCTCGGCGGTGGCGCTGTTCCTGATGGCGGCCGACACCCGCTTCGCGGTCACGCGCCCGCTGCGCGCGGGGCTGGCGATCGTGCTGCTGCCGCTGGAGCGCGCGCTCGAGCTGCCGGTGCAGGCGCTGCATGGCGGCGGCGAGTATTTTTCCGGCCTGCATCAGGCCCAGGCCGACCTGGCCAAGGCGCAGGCGCTGCTGATCGCCCAGTCGGCCAAGGCGGCGCGCGTCGACACCCTCGTCGCCGAGAACAACCGGCTGCGGGCGCTGGCCGACCTGAAGCCGGCGTTGACGGTGAAGTCGCAGGTCGCCGAGGTGCTGTACGAGGCGAGCGACCCGTTCTCGCGCAAGCTGTTCATCGACCGCGGCGCGTCGCAGGGCGTGGTGCCGGGCTCGCCGGTGATCGACGAGGCCGGCGTCCTGGGCCAGGTGACGCGCGTGTACCCGCTGTCGTCCGAGGTGACGCTGCTGATCGACAAGGAAGCCGCCATCCCGGTGCTCAACACGCGCACCCACCAGCGCAGCGCGGCCTTCGGCGCCGACGGCGCGTCGCTGGAGCTGCGCTTCATGGCCGGCAACGCCGACGTCAAGGTCGGCGATCTGCTGCAGACCAGCGGCGTCGACGGCATCTACCCGGCGGGGCTGGACGTGGCGCGCGTCGTCAAGGTCGACCCGCGCGCCGACTCGTCGTTCGCCCGCATCGCGCTGGCGCCCGCGGCCTCGGCCGACGGCGTGCGCCACGTGCTGGTGCTCGAGCCGATGGCGCTGCAGCTGCCGCCGCGCCCGGCGCCGGAGCCGGACGCCAACGCGCCCGCCAAGGGCCAGAAGCCGATCAAGGGGACCAAGAAGTGATCATGCCGCGCGGCTCCGACCAGCTGCTGCTGCCGGTCAACCCGCTGTTCCTCTGGTTCTCGCTGTTCGCGGCGCTGCTGTTCGACATGCTGCCGCTCGGACGCGTCGCGGCGATGCCCGACGTGCTGGCCGTCGTGCTGGTGTTCTGGAACGTGCACCAGCCGCGCCGCGTGGGCATCGGCGCCGCGTTCTTCTTCGGGCTGCTGATGGACGTGCACCAGGGCGCCGTCCTGGGCCAGCACGCGCAGGCCTATACGCTGCTGAGCTTCCTGGCCATCACGATGCATCGCCGCCTGCTGTGGTTCACGCTGGCCGAGCAGGCGCTGCAGATCCTGCCGGTGTTCTTCGTCGCCCATGCGGTGTCGCTGGTGGTGCGGCTGCTGTCCAGCGGCAGCTTCCCCGGCTGGACGCTGTTCCTCGCGCCGCTGATCGAGGCGCTGCTGTGGCCGGTGGTCACGCTGGTGCTGCTCGCGCCGCAGCGGCGCCCGCCCGACCCCGACCAGAACCGCCCGC
>DASQCX010000097.1:0-2532 GCA_035634455.1 Burkholderiaceae bacterium | reverse complement strand
CATCCCGTTCCTGGGCAATCTGTTCAAGAGCACGACCAAGGTGTCGACGCGCAGCGAACTGCTGATCTTCATCACGCCGCGGATCATTTCCGACCGCACGGCCGTGCACTGAACGGAGCGATGACGATGCAGGCCGCGTCCCCCTCGACGTCCCTGGCGGGTCAGCCGTGCCAGGCCGCGAGTCCTTGACGGGGACGGTCAGCCGAGGCGCGGTCAGCATCACCCTGATCGGCATGCCCGGTTGTGGAAAATCCACGATCGGGCGACAACTGGCGCGCTTGCGCCAGTTGCCGTTTCTGGATTCCGACCACGAGATCGAGCGCTACCTCGGCTGCTCCATCCGGGAATTCTTCGATCGCGAAGGCGAGGCGGCGTTTCGCGACGTCGAGGAGCGCGTGATCGGCGAGACCCTGGGCGTCCCGCAGAGGCGTGTGATCGCCACCGGCGGCGGCAGCGTGCTGCGGCTGGCCAATCGCGCGGCGATGAAGGCCCATGCGACGGTCGTCTACCTGCACACGCATCCCGACGACCTGGCGCGCCGCCTCAGCCGCGACACGGCGCGCCCGCTGCTGCAGGTGGCCGACCCGCGGCAGCGCCTGCGCGACCTGTACGCCACGCGCGATCCGATCTATCGCGAGGTCGCCGACATCGTCGTCGACACGGCCCACAAGTCGGCCGCGATGCTGGTCAACCTGATCTCGATGCAGCTGGACATGAGCGCGGGCCCGCGCGAGGACGCAAAATAGCGTCCGATGTCCACGTCCTCCGAACTCCTCCGCGCCGCGCCGACCCGCGTCCAGATCGACCTGGGCGAGCGCAGCTATCCGATCCTGATCGGCGGCGACCTGCTGGCCGATCCCGGGACCTGGGCGCCCCAGGCCAACCGCAAGGCCGTCGCGCTGATCGTCACCAACGTCACGGTGGCAGCGCTCTACGGCGCCGCGCTCGCGGCCGCCCTCGCGCCGCACTTCGCCCGCGTGCGGACGCTGGCGCTGCCCGATGGCGAGGCCTACAAGGATCTCGCGCACCTGAACCTGGTGTTCGACGAGCTGCTGGGCCAGGAGGCCGACCGCCGCACCGTGCTGTACGCGCTGGGCGGCGGGGTCGTCGGCGACATGACCGGCTTCGCGGCCGCCTGCTACATGCGCGGCGTGCCCTTCGTGCAGGTGCCGACCACCTTGCTGGCGCAGGTCGACTCGTCGGTCGGCGGCAAGACGGCGGTCAACCATCCGCTGGGCAAGAACATGATCGGCGCGTTCTACCAGCCGCGCCAGGTCGTGTGCGACCTCGGGGTGCTGGACACGCTGCCCGATCGGGAGATGTCCGCAGGCCTGGCCGAGATCATCAAGTACGGCGCCAGCATCGACGGCGAGTTCCTGGGCTGGCTCGAACGCCACGTCGACGACCTGCGCGCGCGCAGGCGTGACGCGCTCGCGCACGCGGTGCGCCGCAGCTGCGAGATCAAGGCCTTCGTCGTCGGCGCCGACGAGAAGGAAGCCGGCCTGCGCGAGATCCTGAACTTCGGCCATACCTTCGGCCACGCGATCGAGGCCGGACTGGGCTATGGGCAGTGGCTGCACGGCGAGGGCGTCGGTTGTGGCATGGTGATGGCGGCCGAGCTGTCGGCGCGGCTCGGCCTGGTCGATGCGGCCTTCGCGCGCCGCGTCGAGGCGCTCGTCGCTCGCGCGGGCCTGCCCGTGCGCGGGCCGGCGAGCATGAGCCCGCAGCGCTACCTCGAACTGATGCGCGTCGACAAGAAGGCCCAGGGCGGCGACATCCGCTTCGTGCTGCTCGACGGCGAGAGTCATGCCAGCGTCCGCACGGCGCCGGAGTCCGTCGTCGTCGACGTGATCGCCGCGCTCACCGCTTCCGCCTGAGGCCCACGTTCGACGTGATCGCCCACCCGCCCGTCGAACGCCCCCCGTATGCCAGCGATCCCGCGCGCTCGCGCGGCCGTCGCGTGCCTGAGGCGGCCGCGCCGACGCGCACCGAGTTCCAGCGCGATCGCGACCGCATCGTCCATTCGACCGCGTTCCGCCGCCTCGTCTACAAAACGCAAGTCTTCCTCAACCACGAGGGCGACCTGTTCCGCACGCGGCTGACGCACTCGCTGGAGGTGGCGCAGCTGGGGCGCTCGGTGGCGCGCACGATGGGCCTGGCCGAGGACCTGGTCGAGGCCATCGCGCTGGCGCACGACCTCGGCCACACGCCGTTCGGCCACGCCGGCCAGGACGCGCTGGACGACTGCATGCGCGACCACGGCGGCTTCGAGCACAACCTGCAGAGCCTGCGCGTGGTCGACGAGCTCGAGCTGCGCTACCCGGAGTTCGACGGCCTGAACCTGACGCTGGAGACCCGCGAGGGCATCCTCAAGCGCGTCACGCTCGCGCAGGCGCGCGCGCTGGAGGCGGTCGAGCCGGGCGGGGTCGGCCATCGCTTCGTCGCCGGCTTGCAGCCGAGCCTCGAGGCGCAGCTCACCAACCTGGCCGACGAGATCGCCTACAACTGCCACGACGTCGACGACGGCATCCG
>DASQCX010000096.1:0-5919 GCA_035634455.1 Burkholderiaceae bacterium | reverse complement strand
AGCAGGCGCAGGCCCGGCTGGCCAGCGTCACGATCCCGGCCCATGCCGCGGCGGCCGGCCGCACGCTTGGCGAGACCGGCGTCGACGCGGACGGCGTGCAGGTGGTGTCGCTGCGGCTGTCCAACGGCCGCGTGCTGCCGCCCAACCGCGACCAGCGCCTGGCCGCCGGCGACACGCTGGTGCTCGCGGGCCTGCCCGAGCCGCTGCAGGCGGCGGAAGAGAAGCTGACGACTGGAGCCTGAGCGCGCCCCCGCGCGGCGTCAAACGACGGGCGTCCCGCGCTCCAGCGTGCCGCGCATGCGCTCGGCCATCACGGCCCCCGCGGCGCGCAGCATCTCGTAGGCCAGCTCGGGTTGGCTGGCGAGCATCTCGTCCAGGCGCTGGCGGCTCAGCGCCCACACGACGCTGGGCGCGATCGCGTCGACCTGCGCCATGCGCATCGTCTCGCCGAACAGCGCCGGCTCGCCGACGATGGCGCCCGCGCGCAGCAGCGCGATCTTGGCCGCCGACGTGGCCGTGCCGCGCACATAGACCTGCAGCGTGCCCGACTCCAGCATGTACATCGTGCGGTCGGAGTCGCCCTGGTAGATCAGGACGTCGCCGCCCTTCATCTCGCGCCGCATCAGGTACGAGCCCACCACGCGCCAGTTCTCCGCGGAAAAGCGCGGCCGGAACGCGTCGTACGCGTTCAGCGTCTGGATCGACTGCACCAAGTTCAAGACATTCATTCTCGTGATCCTCGCCGACGGCTCCCGGCGCGCGCCTGCATGGCGCCACGCATCCATCGTGCCTGCGGACGGGCATTTGACACCAATTGTCACGTCCTGCGCCGGCCGGCGGCAAGACGAAGCGCGACGTCCATCGGCGCAGGGCTGCCGTCTGTCGCGTCTGCGGAACGCAGAAAGCTTAGCGACAGCATGTTGCGGGGCCGGGCGTGGCGGCAGGCGCTCACTTCGGCGTCGACGGCATACCCCGTCCAGGGTATCGAGCGGCGACTCTATTTGCCGATGCAGAAGCGCCCGAATATCTCGCCGAGCAAGTCGTCGGCCGTGAACTGGCCGGTGATCTCGCCGAGCGCGCCATGGGCCAGGCGCAGTTCCTCGGCGAACAGGTCCAGCGCCGCGTCGCGCTGGTCGGCATGCGACTGCGCGAGCTGCAGGTGGTCGTCGGTGCGCGCGAGCGCCTGCACGTGGCGGGTGCGGGCGATGAACACGCCGTCGGGCACGTGGGCGGCACCGGCGCGTTCGAGCAGGGCGTCGCGCAGGGCGTCGAGGCCGGCGCCGGTCTGGGCGGAAAGCGCGAGCGCGCCTTCGGGCAGCGCGTGGCCGGGCGCGAGGTCGCGCTTGTTGTAGACGTGCAGCGGCTCGGCCGCGTGCGCGCGCGCGAGGGCGTCGGCGATCGCGGCGTCGTCGGCGCGGGCGGCGGGATCCTCGGCGCGGCTCAGGTCGTGCAGGAACAGCACCGCATCGGCGTCGGCGATCGCCTGCCAGCTGCGTTCGATGCCGATGCGCTCGACCTCGTCGCTGGCGTCGCGCAGGCCCGCGGTGTCGATCATGTGGATCGGCACGCCGTGGATCTGGATCGTCTCGGTGATGCGGTCGCGCGTGGTGCCGGCGATCGGCGTGACGATGGCCAGCTCGGCGCCCGCCAGCGCGTTCAGCAGCGAGCTCTTGCCGACGTTGGGCGCGCCGGCGAGCACCACGCGCAGGCCCTCGCGCAGCAGCGCGCCCTGGCGCGCGCGGGCCATGACGGCGGCGAGGCGGGCGCGGATGTCCGCGAGCTGCGCGCGCGCGCCGGCCTTCTCGAGGAAGTCGATCTCCTCCTCGGGGAAGTCCAGCGTCGCCTCGACCAGCATGCGCAGGTGCACGATGCGCTCGGCCAGCGCATCGATCTCCTTCGAGAACGCGCCCGCCAGCGAGCGGCCGGCCGAGCGCGCGGCGGCCTCGGTGCTGGCATCGATCAGGTCGGCCACGGCCTCGGCCTGGGCGAGGTCCAGCTTGTCGTTGAAGAACGCGCGCGCCGTAAATTCGCCCGGATTCGCGAGACGCAGGCCGATGCCACGCCCGGCCTCGAGGCAGCGAGCGAGGATCAGCTGAAGGACGACGGGACCGCCATGCGCCTGCAGCTCCAGCACGTCCTCGCCGGTGTACGAGTTCGGCGCGGGGAAGTGGATCGCCAGGCCCTGGTCCAGCGCCTGGCCCTGCGCGTCGAGGATGGGCCCGTAGTGCGCCACGCGCGGCGCCAGCGGCTTGGCGCAGACCGCGGCGATCAGCGTCGACAGGTCCTTGCCCGACGCCCGCACGATGCCCACCGCGCCACGGCCGGGCGCCGTGGCGATGGCGACGATGGGGTCGTTCAGGTGGGCGAGGTCGGTGGCGGCGTTCATCAGGGCTCGATTGTCGCCAAACGAAAAACGCCGCGGTCGGCGCGGGGCCGAGCGCGGCGTCGTCGGGCGACGTGGCGGGCGTTCAGCCCTTGACGATCTTGGCGTCGGTCGCCTTCAGGCCGCGGGCCTTCTCGCCTTCGAGCTGGCGGTTGATCAGCCACTGCTGCACGATCGTCAGCGCGTTGTTCGTGACCCAGTAAAGCGTCAGGCCGGCCGGGAACGAGAACAGCGCCGCGCTGAAGGCCAGCGGCATCAGCCACATCATCTTGGCCTGCACCGGGTCGGCCGGCGTGGGCTGCAGCGAGACCTGGATCAGCGACGTGGCCGTCATCAGGATCGGCAGGATCGCGTACGGGTCCATGATGGACAGGTCGTGGATCCAGCCCATCCAGGGCGCGCCGCGCATCTCGGCCGAGGAGGTCAGCACGGTGTAGAGCGCGATGAAGATCGGCATCTGGATCAGGATCGGCAGGCAGCCTCCGAGAGGATTGACCTTCTCCTCGCGGTAGATCTTCATGATCTCCTGCTGCTTCTGCTGCGGGTTGTCCTTGTAGCGCTCGTTGAGCTCCTGGATGCGCGGGCCGACGGCCTTCATCTTGGCCATCGAGCGGTACGCGTTGGCGTTCAGGCCGTAGAACGCGATCTTGAGCAGCACCACCAGCGCCACGATCGACCAGCCCCAGTTGCCGATCACCGTGTGGATCTTGCTCAGCAGCCAGAACAGCGGCTGGGCGATGATCTTCAGGCGGCCGTAGTCCTTGACCTGCTCGAGGTTGGGCGCGAGCGGGGCCAGCAGCTTCTCCTCCTGCGGGCCGGCGAACAGCGTCGCCTTGACCGTCTGGCTCGCGCCCGGCGCGACCGTGCCGACCGGCGTGAACATCGCCGTGAAGTAGGTCTCCTGGCCGTGCACGCCGGCGTCGAACGCGCCGACGCTGTAGCTGCGCGAGGCGCCCGGCGCGAGGATCCAGGCCGACGAGAAGTAGTGCTGGATCATCGCGATCCAGCCGTTGGTCGTCGCCTCCTTCGAATCGAGCGCGCTGGCGCCCTTGGCCCTGGCCTTGTCGATGTCGGCGAAGTCGATCTTGTGGAAGGTGTCGTCGCGATAGACCGCCGGACCCGTGTACGAGCTCGGGCCGTCCAGGTAGCCGCCCGCGGGCTTGCGGCCGTCGCGCACCAGCTGCAGGTACAGGTCGGGCTTGATCGCCGCACCGGAGCGGTTGACGACGTCGTGCGCGACGTCGATCGCGTAGCTGCCGCGGTGGAAGGTGTAGGTCTTGACCAGCTGGACGCCGTCGACCTCGGGCGACTCGAAGCGGACGACGAGCTCGTTCTTGCCGTCGGCCAGCGTGCGCTCGCCGCTGGCCAGGCGCATCACGCCGTGCGCCAGCGCCTCGCCGGGCAGGCCGGCCAGGCCCGTCTGGGCGGCGTAGAACTGGGTGGCGCTGGTGTCGAACACCTTGACGTCGGCCTTGACCGGCACCGGCTCGTGGATGCCGACGAGCGCCTTCATCTGGCGCCAGATCTCGCTGTGGTTGTCGACCTGCTGGTACTTCAGCAGATCCAGGTCGACGAGATCGCCGCCCTGCGTGTTCAGCCTGGCCTTGACGACGTCGGTCTGCACGACGACGTCCTCGACCGGCAGGCTCACGGCCGACGCCGCGCCCGAGGCCGGCGTGGCGGCGGCGGCGAGCACGGCGTTGTCGACCGCCGGGGCCGAGGCCGCCGGCGAGGTCGCGACCGCCTTCGTGGCCGCCGGGCGCGGCGCCAGGAACGACGTGTCGCCGTGATAGACGCGCCACTTGTCATAGAGCATCAGCAGCGACATCGTCAGGACGACCAGCAGCAGGGTGCGGCGAAATTCGGTCATGTGGGGGTGTTGGAGAGGTTTGTCTTGTCGGCCGCGCTCGTCGCGGGCGGTGCGGAACCGGAATCACGGGCCAGCAGGCCGCTGAACAGGCCGTCAGATGGGGATGCCCCGGTTCGGTTCCAAGGCATATTGTCGGGGACTTCGTCGCAGCCGCCGTGACACCACGGGTTGCAGCGCAGGATGCGCCAGCCGGACAGTGCCGTGCCGACGACGGCGCCGTGCCTGTCCAGCGCCTGGATCGCGTACACGGAGCAGGTCGGCGTGAAGCGGCAGCTCTGGCCCACCCACGGGCTCAGCAACAGCCGATAGACCCGCACCAGGCCGATCAGCGCGGCCCGCGGCAGGCGCCACAACGCGCTCAGGCTTCGCATGACGAGCCTTGTCCGGAGCCGCCGGGCGCCGCCCTGGCCTTGGAACCCTTGCCCGGGCGCGTGCCGGGATCGGTCGCGCCGGCCGGACGCGGCTTCACGCGATCGCGCTCGCCGCGGACGGCCCGTTCGAACAGCGCGCGCAGCTCCGCCCGCGCCGCTTCCTTCAGGGCGTCGGAGGCAGCGCTCGGGAACTGCTTCACGTCGAACGGATGGCGCTGCCGCACCACCCACAGTCCGGGCTCGAGCTGTGGCGCGCAGGCGGCGGCGATGTGGCGGATCTGGCGCTTCACGAGCGTGCGCGTGACCGCGCGGCGCGCGTGGCGCTTGGGCACGACCAGGCCCAGCCAGCGCTGGACGCCGCCGGCCGGCATCGGGGTTTCCACCAGCGTCTGCGGGCACTGAACCTGCAAGTCGTCCACATCGTTCCCGGTCATTTCGGGCCGACCTGTGGATAACTCTGTAGACAAGCTGGCGGTAACCGGTGCATGGCTCGCGTTGTCAGTCGCCGCGGGCGCGTCGGCACCATCGGAGCCGGTTCCCGCACCGGCCACCGGACGCCGCAACGGCAGCGGCCGGCCCGCCAGGTGGTGGACGGCGAAATGGGGGCTGCGCAGACGCATCGGCGTCGCGAGCACGCGCACGTAGTCCGCCGGCCGGACGATGCGACCGAGCAGCGGGGAGTCGAGGTTGCCTGCGGTCATGGCCGCCGGCCGGACGTGCCGCGAAGCGGGAATCCGATGCGGCGGGACAGCGGCGCTCCGGTGGGGGAGGGCTGCGCCCGGGCGTCGGCAGCGGCGCGGGCCGCTGCACGATTCCTAACCGGCGAAGCGTTCAGTCCGACGTCTGGAATCAGACGGCCAGGCGCTTGCGGCCCTTGGCGCGACGCGCGGCGATGACGTTGCGGCCGCCGCGGGTCTTCATGCGGACGAGGAAGCCGTGCGTGCGGGCGCGGCGGACTTTGGAGGGCTGGTAGGTACGCTTCATGATGGAAATTCTCCGGCGAACCCGCGATTAGATCAGAGAAACATGTTTTGAGTCAACGACTTGCCACGTGCGGCCGTGCGATCCGGGGGGATTGACCGCGCGCGTCTTTCTGTGGATAACCGTGGTTTCGCGCGTTCGTCACGGGTAGAATCGGCCGGCTTGAGAAGAACTTGTCCACAATGTCCCTAGACCTTTGGCACCGGAGTTGCGAGCGACTCGCCACCGAGCTGCCCGAACAGCAATTCAGCACCTGGATCCGGCCGCTGCCGCCCGCCGATTTCACCGACGTGGGTGACGGCACGGTCGCGCTC
>DASQCX010000095.1:0-4405 GCA_035634455.1 Burkholderiaceae bacterium | reverse complement strand
CACCACTGAATCCTCGGCAGGCGCCAAGGAGCCGACGATCGCCTTCGTCTCGCTCGGCTGCCCCAAGGCGCTGACCGACTCCGAGCTCATCCTCACCCAGCTGCGCGCCGAGGGCTACGGCACCAGCAAGAGCTACTCGGGCGCCGATCTCGTGGTGGTCAACACCTGCGGTTTCATCGACGACGCGGTCAAGGAAAGCCTGGACGCGATCGGCGAGGCGCTGGCCGAGAACGGCAAGGTGATCGTCACCGGTTGCCTGGGCGCCAAGCCGGGCAAGGCGGGCGGCGACAGCCTGATCCGCGAAGTGCATCCGAAGGTGCTGGCCGTCACCGGCCCGCACGCCACGCAGGAAGTGATGGACGCGGTGCACCAGTACGTGCCCAAGCCGCACGATCCGTTTGTCGACCTCGTGCCGCCGCAAGGCATCAAGCTCACGCCGCGCCACTACGCGTACCTGAAGATCAGCGAGGGCTGCAACCATCGCTGCACGTTCTGCATCATCCCGAGCATGCGCGGCGACCTGGTGTCGCGGCCGATCGGCGACGTGCTGGGCGAGGCGCAGCGCTTGTTCGAGGCGGGCGTCAAGGAGCTGCTGGTGGTGAGCCAGGACACGTCCGCCTACGGCGTCGACATCCAGTACCGCACCGGCTTCTGGGACGGCAAGCCGGTGAAGACGCGCATGCTCGACCTGTGCGAGCGCCTGGGCGAGCTGGCCGCCAAGTACGGCGCGTGGGTGCGCCTGCATTACGTGTACCCGTACCCGCATGTCGACAACGTGATCGACCTGATGGCGTCCGGCAGCATCCTGCCGTACCTCGACATCCCGTTCCAGCACGCCCACCCGGCGGTGCTCAAGCGCATGAAGCGCCCCGGCACCGGCGAGCGCACGCTGGAGCGCATCCAGGAATGGCGCGCGAAGTGCCCCGAGCTGGTGATCCGCAGCACCTTCATCGCCGGTTTCCCGGGCGAGACGGAGGCGGAATTCGAGACGCTGCTGGACTTCGTCCGCGAGGCGCAGATCGACCGCGCCGGCTGCTTCGCCTACTCGCCGGTCGAGGGCGCGACGGCCAACGAGCTGGCCGACCAGCTGCTGCAGGAGCTGCGCGAGGAGCGCCGCGCGCGCTTCATGGCGGTGGCCGAGGAGGTGTCGACCACCAAGCTGCAGCGCCGCGTCGGCGCGACGATGCAGGTGCTCGTCGACAAGGCGCCGATGCTGGGCCGCAAGGGCGGGGTGGGGCGCTCGTACGCCGACGCGCCGGAGATCGACGGCACGGTGCGCCTGCTGCCGCCGGAGAAGGTGTCCAAGCAGCTGAAGGTGGGCGAGTTCACGCGCGCCCGCGTCGTCGCCACCGAAGGCCACGACCTGGTCGCGCTGCCCGTCTGACCATGGCGCACGACAAGGACGCTGCGGACGGCGACGCGGTCTCCACGCGCCAGATCCACCACGGCTACGTGCCGCCGGACGGCTTCGGCGCGGTCGCGCCGGGCGTGTTCCGCGCGTCCACCGTGCTGTTCGAGAACGTCGCGGCGCAGCGCTCGGCGACCTGGGTCGACAAGAGCGCCTACACCTACGGCCTGCACGGCACGCCGACGTCGTTCACGCTGGAGGCGCGGCTGGCCACGCTGGAAGGCGGCACGCACGCCATCCTCGTGCCCAGCGGGCTGGCGGCGATCGCGCTGGTGGACCAGGCGCTGCTGTCCAGCGGCGACACGGTGCTGCTGCCGGACAACGCCTACTTCCCGAACAAGAACGTCGCCGCGCACGAGCTGGCGCGCTGGGGGATCGCGCATCGCTTCTACGATCCGATGGACCTCGACTCGCTGCGTTCGGCGCTGGGCCCGGACGTCCGGCTGGTGTGGATCGAGCCGCCCGGCTCGGTGACGCTGGAGTTCCCCGACCTGCGCGGCCTCGTGCGCACGGTGCGCGAGCGCGCGCCACACGCGACCGTCGCGCTCGACAACACCTGGGGCTGCGGTCTCGCGTTCGACGCCTTCGACCTCGAGCCGGGCGCGCAGCCCGCGCTCGGCGCCGACGTCACGATCCACGCGCTGACCAAGTACCCGTCCGGCGGCGCCGACGTGATGATGGGCTCGGTGATCACGCGCTCGCAGCCGCTGTACGAGCGGATCGCGCTGTCGTACAGCCGCCTCGGGCTGGGCGTCGGCCCGAACGACGTCGAGCTGGTGCTGCGCGGCCTGCCGACGGTGGCGCTGCGCTACGCGACGCAGGACGCGGCGGCGCGCCGCGTCGCGCAGTGGGCGCTGGGCCGCAAGGAGTTCGTGCGGGTGCTGCACCCGGCGACGCCGGGATCGCCGGGCCACGAGCACTGGGCCGCGCAGTGCCGGGCGGCCGCCGGCCTGCTGACCCTGGAGTTCGACCCGGCCATCGCGCCGGATCGCGTCGACCGCTTCGTCGACGAGCTGCGCCTGTTCGGCATCGGCTGGTCGTGGGCCGGGCCGATGAGCCTGGCGGTGCCGTATCGCGCCGGGGCGGGGCGCGTCGGGCCGAAGTACGGCGGCACGCTGGTGCGGCTGTCGATCGGGCTGGAGGCGGTCGAGGACCTGATCGCGGATCTCGAAGCCGGGCTGGCCGGGCTGGCCGCGGGCTGACCGGGCGTCAGCCCTTCGGGCCCGTCACCTTGTGGCGCATCAGGCGCCCCTTCTCGCGCTCCCAGTCGCGCTCCTTGATCGTGTTGCGCTTGTCGTGGTCGGCCTTGCCCTTGGCCAGCGCGATGTCCGCCTTCACGTAGCTGCCCTTGAAGTGCAGGTTCAGCGGCACCATCGTGAAGCCGCGCTGTTCGACCTTGCCGATCAGGCGGCGGATCTCCTCGCCCTTCATCAGCAGCTTCTTGGTGCGGTCGGCCTCGGGGTTGACGTGCGTGGACGCCGAGCGCAGCGCGTTGATGCGGCAGCCGATCATGTGCAGCTCGCCGTTGCGGATGACGACGTAGCCGTCGGTCAGCTGCACCTGGCCTGCGCGGATGGCCTTGACCTCCCAGCCTTGCAGGACAAGGCCGGCCTCGTACGTCTCTTCGATGTGGTATTCGAACCGCGCGCGGCGGTTCTCGGCGATGAGGGCGGGCATGGCGGCGCTTAAAATTCTTCCATTGTATGAAGCACGTCAAGAAGTCTGTCCTGCTGTGGTACTCCGCCCGCGAAATGTACGAGCTCGTCGTCGACGTGGAGTCCTATCCGAAATTCCTGCCGTGGTGCGAATCCAGCACGATCCTGGAGCGGCACGAGGCCGACCCGGCGACCGACGTGCCCGCGGGCATGACGGCGCGGCTGGGCCTGTCGTACGCCGGCGTCAGGCAGTCGTTCACGACGCGCAACGAGCAGGTGCGGGGCGAGTCCGTCAAACTCAAGCTGGTGGACGGCCCGTTCTCGCGGCTCGACGGCGTGTGGCAGTTCAGGCCGCTCAAGACGCCCGATCCGGCCCAGCCGCCCAACCCCGACGAGCCGGTCGCATGCAGGGTGGAGTTCGACCTGGCTTACGCATTCTCCAATCGCATGTTCGAGGCGGTGCTGAGCCCGGTGTTCGACCAGGTGGCCAACACCTTCGTCGATTCCTTCGTCAAGCGCGCGGCGCAGGTCTACGGTGAGCGCTGAGATCGCGGTGCAGGTCGTGTGGAGCCCGTCCGCGCGCGAGACGCTGGACGTGACGCTGCGCCTGCCGCACGGCGCCACGGTGGCCGACGCGATCGCCGCCGCCGGCTGGCCCGCGCTGGCCAGCGCCGCCCGGGGCGACGCGGCGTTCGCGGCGGCCGGCCTGTCGGCCGCGGTGTGGAGCAAGGGCAGGGCGCTGGACCACGCGCTGCGCGACGGCGACCGCGTGGAGGTGCTGCGCGACCTGCAGATCGACCCGATGACCGCGCGCCGCGTGCGCTTCGAGGCGGCGGGCGGCATCGACGCGCTGCGCCGGCGCGGCTACGCCGGGCGCAAGCGCTAGGAAACGGACCTCACTGGCCGGCCGGGGCGGGGCCGCAGTTGGAGGCGACCACGTCCTGCGCGCGCTTGACCTCGGCGGCGCGGAAGTCGTCGTCCATGATCTCGCGCTCGCCCTTGTCGTTGTAGTGGGCCATGCGCTGGCCGCTCTGGAGCGCCTGCAGGTTGGCCTGGGCGCGCGTGCAGTTGTCCTTGCGGATGGCCTCGTTCTTCGCGACGGCCGCGTCGCGGTCGGCCTTGGCCTTGTCCGCCTGCTCGGCCTTCTCCCTGTCGAGGGCCTTCTTCTTCTTGTCGAGGGCCGAATCGATGCCCGAGGCCGGCGCGGACGACGCATCGACGCTGGGCGAGAGTGCCTGCGCGGCACCCGCGCCCGGACCGCTGATGATGTTCTTCGCGGGCGTGCCGGGCGGCGGCGCGGTGTCGCTGATGTGCAGCTGACCGGCGGCGTCGCGCCACTTCC
>DASQCX010000094.1:0-2092 GCA_035634455.1 Burkholderiaceae bacterium | reverse complement strand
CCGGGCGCATCGGGCGGCCGTGCCCTGGGGTCGAAGTCAAGCTGGCGCCGGTCGACGGCAAGTACGAAGCGCGCTTCCGCGGCCCGAACGTGATGCCGGGCTACTGGCACGACCCCGAGCTCACCGAAGCGGCGTTCGACGAGGACGGCTTCTACCGCACGGGCGACGCCGCGCGGCCGATCGACCCCCGGCGGCCGGAAGCGGGCCTGCTGTTCGACGGCCGGCTCGCCGAGGACTTCAAGCTGTCGACGGGAACCTTCGTCAACGTCGGCCCGCTGCGCGCCCGCGTGATCGCGGCCGGCGATCCCTGCGTCATGGATGCGGTGGTCACCGGCCTGAACCTGGACGAGATCGGACTGCTGGTCTTCCCGCGCCTGTCCGAGTGTGCGGCCCTGGCCGGACTGCCAGCTGGAACGGCCGCGGCCGACGTGCTCGCGCATCCGGTCGTGCGCGAATTCTTCCAGCGCGTCACGGATCGGCTGTGGCGCGAAGGCTCGGGCAGCGCCAATCGGCCCGGTCGCCTGCACGTCCTGCTCGCGCCGCCGTCCATCGACGCCGGCGAGGTAACCGACAAGGGGTCGATCAACCAGCGCGCGGTGCTGACCGCGCGTGCCTCGCTGGTGCAGGCGCTGCACGCGGCATCGCCGGCGGCGCAGGCGCGGGACGGCTTGCACATCCTGTTTCCGACATTGGAGAAGACGACATGAACCTCGAAGGACAAGCGGTGCTGGTCACCGGCGGCGGCTCCGGCCTGGGCGAAGCCGTGGCGCGCGCCGCCGCGGCGCAGGGCGCGCGCGTCGCCGTGCTGGACGTCAACGCCGCCGGCGCCGAGCGCGTCGCCGGCGACATTGGCGGCCAGGCGCTGCGCTGCGACATCACGGACAGCGCGAGCGTCCACGCCGCGCTGCAGGCCGCCGAAGCGGCGCACGGCCCGGCGCGCGTGCTGATGAACGTCGCGGGCATCGGCGGCGCCAAGCGCGTCGTCCAGAAGGACGGCTCCGCCGCGCCCCTGGACGACTTCGAGCGCGTGCTGCGCGTGAACCTCGTCGGCACCTACAACATGGCGCGGCTCGCCGCCGCACGCATGGCCGCGCTGCCCGCGCTGACCGACGGCGAGCGCGGCGTGATCGTCAACACCGCCTCGGTCGCCGCGTTCGACGGCCAGGTCGGCCAGGAGGCCTACGCGGCATCCAAGGCCGGCATCGTCGGCATGACGCTGCCCCTGGCGCGTGACCTGGCGCAATGGGGCATCCGCGTCTGCACGCTAGCGCCCGGCCTGTTCGCCACGCCGCTCATGAAGGAGCTGCCCGAGGCCGTCCAGCAGTCGCTTGCGGCGGCCATCCCGTTTCCGAAGCGGCTCGGCCATCCCGACGAGTTCGCCGCGCTCGCGCTGCACGTGGTCGCCAACGGCCACCTCAACGGCGAGGTGATCCGGCTCGACGGCGCACTGCGCATGGCGCCGCGGTGAGCCGCATCCCGTTCCCAGGAGAAGAGTGATGTTCCAGATGAATGCGTGGTACGTCGGCGCCCGGTCCGACGAGTTGGGCACGCGACCGCTCGGCCGCCGGGTGTGCGGGCTGCCGATGGTCTTCTATCGCACCGGCGCAGGCCAGGTGCACGCGCTCGAGGACTTCTGCCCGCATCGAGGCGCGCCGCTGTCGCTCGGCACGGTCAAGGACGACCGCCTCGTGTGCGGCTATCACGGGCTGGAGATGGGCTGCGACGGCAAGACGGTCGCGATGCCGGGGCAGCGCGTCGGGCGCTTTCCATGCATTCGCAGCTATCCGGCCCGGGAGCATCACGGCTTCGTCTGGATCTGGCCTGGCGATCCGGAGCTCGGTGCCCGCACGCCGCTGCCCGAATTCGAATGGCTGGGCAATCCGGCCTTCGCCTACGGCGGCGGCATGTACCACATCCAGTGCGGCTACCAGCTCATGGTCGACAACCTGATGGATCTTACCCACGAGACCTATGTGCACGCCACCAGCATCGGCCAGCGCGAGATCGACGACACGCCGTGCAGGACGCAGGTCACCGGCGAACATGTCGTCACCAGCCGCCACATGCAGGGCGTCGCGCCGCCGCCGTTCTG
>DASQCX010000093.1:0-2754 GCA_035634455.1 Burkholderiaceae bacterium | reverse complement strand
CGAAATCCAGTCGGAACACATTCAGAGGTACTCACATGCCCCCGCCGAAATCCCGTTTCTCCAAGGACCGCCGTCCGAAGCGCAACCAGCAATCGCTGCTGTTCCGCCGCAAGCGCTTCTGCCGCTTCACCGTCGCCAAGGTCGAGCAGATCGACTACAAGGACGTCGACACCCTGCGCGATTTCGTGGGTGAGAACGGCAAGATCACGCCGGCTCGCCTGACCGGCACGCGCGCGTTCTACCAGCGCCAGCTGACCACGGCCATCAAGCGCGCCCGCTTCCTGGCGCTGCTGCCGTACAGCGATCAACACAAGGTCTGAGGAGAGACGACCCATGCAAATCATCCTGCTGGAAAAGGTCGCCAACCTGGGTAACCTGGGCGACGTCGTCAAGGTCAAGGACGGCTACGCGCGCAACTTCCTGATCCCGACCCGCGTGGCGCGCCGCGCCACCGCGACCGCGATCAAGGAATTCGAAGATCGCCGCGCGGAGCTGGAAAAGGCCGCCGCCGAGAAGCTGGCCGCCGCGCAGGCGTTCGGCGAGAAGCTGGCCGGCAAGACCGTGCGCATCTCGCAGAAGGCCGGCGTCGACGGCCGCCTGTTCGGCTCGGTCACCAACGCCGACATCGCCGAAGCGCTGACCAAGAACGGCTTCGAAGTCGCCAAGTCGCAGGTGCGCCTGCCCAACGGTCCGCTGAAGACCGTCGGCGAGCACGCCGTCTCGATCGCCGCCCACACCGACGTCGTCGTCGACGTCACGGTGCAGGTCGTCGCCGAGCAAGAGTGAGCGCGGCGCGGGCCGTCCAGGCCCGCCGCCAACCGAGAGGGCCGACGCGAGTCGGCCCTTTTTCATTGGTGCGCGAGTTATCCCCGGTTGTCCCGGGATTTCCAGGGCCTGTCCACAGGCTTGTGCACACGTTCGACGCTATCCACAGGGCTGTCCACTTCGCAAGTCGCCCTCCGACCGGAAGAATCAACGGTTCATGACGACCATCTTCGAATCCGCGCTGCCGAACAACCGGGGGGGATCCCGCGACGACGAGGTCGCCAAGCTGCGCGTCCCGCCGCAGTCCATCGAGGCCGAGCAGAGCGTGCTGGGCGGCCTGTTGCTGGACAACGGCGCCTGGGATCGCGCCGCCGACATCCTGACCGCCGACGACTTCTACCGCTTCGAGCACAAGCTGATCTTCGGCGCCGTCGGCGCGCTGGTCGGCGCCAGCAAGCCGGCGGACGTCATCACCGTCTACGAGCACCTGCAGATGGCCGGCAAGGCCGAGGACTCGGGCGGCCTGGCCTACCTCAACGCGCTGGCGCAGAGCGTGCCGAGCGCGGCCAACATGCGCCGCTACGCGGAGATCGTGCGCGAGCGCGCCGTCCTGCGCAAGCTGATCGCGGCGTCCGACGAGATCGCCACCAACGCGTTCAATCCGCAGGGCCGCGCCGTCACCCAGATCCTGGACGAGGCCGAGGGCAAGATCTTCAAGATCGGCGAGGAGGGCAACCGCTCCAAGCAGGGCTTCTTCAGCATGGATCAGCTCGCGGTGCAGCTGATCGACCGCGTCACCGAGCTGGCCGAGAACGGCGCCGAGGACGTCACCGGCGTGCGCACCGGCTTCTACGACCTCGACCGCAACACCGCCGGCCTGCAGCCGGGCGACCTGATCATCCTGGCGGCGCGGCCGTCGATGGGCAAGACCGCGTTCGCGCTGAACATCGCCGAGAACGTCTCGGTCAACGAAGGTCTGCCGGTCGTCGTGTTCTCGATGGAAATGGGCGCGGCGCAGCTGGCGCTGCGTCTGGTGGGCTCGCAGGGCCGCATCGACCAGCAGCACCTGCGCACCGGCCGGCTCGACAACGACGAGTGGGGGCGGCTGACCGAGGCCGTGGAGCGGCTGTCGAAGTCGGCCGTCTTCATCGACGAGACGCCCGCGCTGACCGCGGCCGAACTGCGCGCCCGGGCCCGCCGCCAGGCCCGCCAGTGCGGCCGCCTGGGCCTGATCGTGATCGACTACCTGCAGCTGATGTCCGGCTCCGGCGACGGCGAGAACCGCGCCACCGAGATCAGCGAGATCTCGCGCGGCCTCAAGGCGCTGGCCAAGGAGCTGAACTGCCCGGTGATCGCGCTGTCGCAGCTCAACCGGAGCGTGGAGTCGCGTCCCGACAAGCGGCCGATGATGTCCGACCTGCGCGAATCCGGCGCCATCGAGCAGGACGCGGACATCATCATGTTCATCTATCGCGACGAGTACTACAACAAGGAATCGAAGGAGCCGGGCGTCGCCGAGATCATCATCGCCAAGCAGCGTAACGGCCCGGTCGGCACGACCAAGCTGGCCTTCCTGCGGCAATGGACGAAGTTCGAGAACCTGGCGCCCGACTACCAGGGGCCGGGCGAGTACTGAGCCGCCTCGCGCCAGACGCGCCATCGGCGTGAACTAATTCATGCCTGCGGGCGCTTGTCTCGCGTTGTCACGGAAGCGTCGCGCGGCGCGCCGAGACTGGCGGCATGAACTCGCTCATCCTCGAGACGCTGCGCAGCCTGCGCACCGACCGCGACCTGCAGGACGCCTTGTTCTGCGGCGCCTGCTGGCTCGGCTTCGCGAGCGTCGTCATCGGCTCGGTCGCCTTGCCTGCCTGACGTGCCCGGCTCGCGCGCCCGCGCGTGACGCGCGCGGACGTGCGCCCGCTCAGCGCGCGCAGCGCGTGAGCCCGTCCCCGGGCGCCGGCCTGGCGCGATCCTGCTCGCGCAGCGCCA
>DASQCX010000092.1:0-2257 GCA_035634455.1 Burkholderiaceae bacterium | reverse complement strand
ACCGTGCGCCCTGGATCGCCTTGGCGCCGGGCCTTGCCATGTGCCTCTTCGTCGTCGGCATCAACCTGGTCGGCGACGGGTTGCGCGAGCGGCTCGACCCGCGTCTGCAGCCAGGTGGCCAAGGCCTGACGCGATGACGCTCAACATCGAAGGCCTCACTGTCCGCTACCGCACGCCGGGCGGCGACGTCACGGCGCTGGCCGATGTCTCCCTCTCGGTGTCACAGCAGCGGACGCTGGCCGTGGTCGGCGAATCGGGATCGGGCAAGAGCACCATCGCGCTGGCCATCATGGGGCTGCTGCCGGACGAGGCGCACGTCGCCGCGGGCCGCGTGCTGTTCCAGGGTCGCGACGTCCTCACGCTCGACCGCGAGAGCCGGCGCAAGCTGCGCGGCGCGGGCATGGCGCTGGTGTTCCAGGATCCATACTCGGTTCTCAATCCGTCGCTGCGGGTCGGTGCGCAGATCGGTGAGAGCCTCCTCGCTCACCGCCAATTGACGCGCGAGGCGGCGCTCGCGCGCGCCGTCGACCTGCTGCGCGAGGTCGGCATCGCGGAGGCGCGGGCCGTGGCCGACGCCTATCCCCACCAGCTGTCGGGCGGCATGCGCCAGCGTGCGCTGATCGCGGGCGCGCTGTCCGCCGAACCGGAATTGCTCATCCTCGACGAGCCAACCACCGCCCTCGACGTCACCATCGAGGCGCAAATCCTCGACCTCTTGCAGGAGCTGCAGGCGCGACGCGGGCTCGCCACGCTCTTCATCACCCACAATCTGGGGGTCGTGCGCCGGATAGCAGACGATGTCGCCGTGCTCTACGCTGGCCAAGTGGTGGAGCAGGGGCCGACCGCCGATGTGCTTGCGCGACCGCTCCACCCCTATGCCAAAGGCCTGCTCGCGGCAGTCCCGCGTCTTGGCTCGAAGC
This sequence comes from Burkholderiaceae bacterium, assembly GCA_035634455.1. Taxonomy (GTDB): domain Bacteria; phylum Pseudomonadota; class Gammaproteobacteria; order Burkholderiales; family Burkholderiaceae_C; genus Scleromatobacter. The sequence goes on along the minus strand of DASQCX010000092.1, from coordinate 1,337 downwards.
GCGGCCGGCTTGCCTCCATTCCGGGTCGATTGCCCGATCTGCGCGATCCCATCACGGGCTGCCGGTTCCAGCCGCGCTGCCCCTTTGCCGTGGAGGCCTGCGCCGCGCCTCAGGCACTGGCACCGGTCGAGAGCCGCGCCCTGCGGTGCCATCGCGCCGGCGTCCTTGCTGGCGCCGCGTGGCCTATTGCGCCGCAGCCAGCAGGCGGCCCGAGCCGCTCCCCGACACCGCGCTCCGCCGCGCCGGTGGTGGTCGCGAGCGGCCTCGCCAAGACCTTCACGCTGTCGCACGGCTTCTCGGCCCTTGCCTTCGCGGGTTGGCGACCGCGCTATCAGCCAACGCGCATCCGCGCCGTCGATGGCGTCACCTTGACGATCGCGGCAGGAGAGGTGGTGGGGCTCGTCGGCGAGTCGGGGTCGGGCAAGTCGACCCTGGGCCGGCTGATCCTGCGCCTGCAGGACCCCGATCGCGGCCTGATCCGCATCGCCGGCGAGGACGTGACACGCGCGCCACAGACCGCGCTGGCGGCCATGCGCCGCAAGGCGCAGATCGTGTTCCAGAACGCCGATTCTTCGCTCAACCCGCGCAAGACCGTGGGCGAGATCGTCGGCCGGCCGCTGCGACGCTTTGCGATCCTGCCGGCGAGCGAGGTGACCGCGCGTGTGCATGCGCTGCTCGACCTCGTTCGCCTGCCCGCGCACTATGCCGCGCGCTATCCCCACCAGATGAGCGGCGGGGAGAAGCAGCGCATCGGCATCGCCCGCGCGCTCGCCACCAATCCCGCCTTCATCGTCTGCGACGAGCCGGTTTCCGCCCTCGACGTGTCGGTGCAGGCAGCCATCGTCAACCTGTTGGCTGATCTGAGGGACGGCCTGGGCGTCGCCTACCTCTTCATCTCGCACGACATCTCGGTGGTTGCGCATTTGGCCGACCGCATTGCCGTCATCTACCGCGGCCGCATTGTCGAAGAAGGCCCGGCGCGGGAAGTGACGCGCCAGCCGCTGCATCCCTACACGGAGGCGCTGCTGTCGGCGCTGCCGGCCTTGGAGGGCGCGCCGGGCGCGCGTATCCGACCCGCATCGCGGCCGCGGGGCAGCGTGGACGCCTCCGGCTGCGTGTTCGCCGGCCGCTGTCACCGCCGCGTCGGCGACATTTGCGATCGGGTGGAGCCGCCCGTCCGCCAGACGAGCCCGACGCACCGGGCGAGCTGCCATCACGAGGTTTAGCGCCGACGCGCTCTCCGCATCACCCTGCCCGGCCTTAACGGTACCCCGCGCGCGGGGAGAACGCCCCTCGCTCTGGATCCAAGGCCTCAGACGCGCGAATGCCGCCTAACC
>DASQCX010000091.1:0-8433 GCA_035634455.1 Burkholderiaceae bacterium | reverse complement strand
TCGGGGGATTTCGCATCGCGGGCGGCCGGGCGGGCCGGTCTCGCTGTCGAGTCGGGGGTGGGCGACCTCTAGAATCGATTGATACCGTTTGTTACCTTGCCGACCGTGCATCCCCCGACCGCCCCGACCACCCATTCGCCGCCGCCCCAGCCGGTGCTCGTCGAGGCGGCCGGCCACACCTGCGTCGCGTGGTGGCACGCGCCGGCCGCCGGCGCGGCGCAGCCGCTCGCGGTGGTGCTCGCCAGCTCCTGGGGCGAGGAGGACCTGGCCGGCTACGACGCCCAGCGCGCGCTCGCCGTCGCACTCGCGCGGGCCGGGCTGGGCACGCTGCGCTTCGAATGGCCGGACACCGGCGACTCGTCGGCCGCCACCGGCGCCACGACGATCGCCGACGCGCTGGACGCCTTCGAGGCCGCCGCGCGGCGCACGCAGTCGCTGTCCGGCTGCGAGCGGCTGGCGTTCGCCGGCCGCCGGATCGGCGCGCTGCTCGCCGCCCACGCCGCGCTCGCGCGCCAGGACGTCGACGCGCTGCTGGCGCTGGCGCCGGTGGCCAGCGGCGCGGCCTTCGTGCGCGAGCTGGCGGCCGACGGCGCCGTCGCCGCGCGGCCCGGCCCGGCGCCGCTGCCCGGCGCCGTGGTCGATCCGGCCGAGCTGCCCGTGCCGCTGGGCGGCTTCGCGCTGCCGGTGCGTCGCCTGGAGGCGCTGGCCGCGCTGCGCTGGCCGGCCGCGGCGACGACGTCCGTGCTGGAGGCTCTGGTCGTCTGGCCGCCGCGACGCGGCAGCCGCGCCGCCGCCGATGCGCTCGCGCGCATGGGCGTGCGGGTGCGCGAGGCCGGCGCCAGCGACGCGGACTCAGGCACGATCGTCGCTTGGCTGTGCGAGCGCGCCGGCGACGCCTCGGTGCTGCACGGCGTGCCCGCGATCGCCGGCTTCGGCGTCGCCGATCCCGGCAATGCCCGCGTGCACGCCCGGCTGGCCGCGGCACGGCTGGAGGCCGCCACGACGGCGGTGCTGTCGCTCGCCGCGGCCGCGGCGCCGGTCTGGCTGCGCCTGCGCGAACGCGGCGTCGCGCTGCGCGAGCGCGTCGTGCGCATCGGCGACGGGCGCGGGTCGGCGTTGGCGGGCGTCGTCTCGGAGCGCGACCCGGCGGCCGACGGCGGCGGCGTGCCGGCGGGCCGCCACGGCATCGTGCTGCTGTCGGACGGCCAGCGCCGCGTCGGGCCGCACCGGCTGTGGGTGCCCTGGGCGCGCCAGCGCGCGGCGCGCGGCGACCTCGTGCTGCGGCTGGACACCGCCGGTGTTGGCGACAGCGAGCCGGCCGTGCACCGATCCAGGCGCGACTCCGGCGACGTCGCCCGTGCCGTGGACTGGCTGCGCCGCGAGCACGGCGTGGGCGCCTGCACCGTCGTGAGCATTGGCGCCGGGGCGCAGCACGCGTGGGACGCGCTGTCCGACGATGCCGACGTGCAGCGGGTCGTCGCGATCGATCCGCCGTTCCCGCGCCGGCTGCCGCTGCGCATGCCGCAGGCCGGCGCGGGCCCGCGGCGCGTCTGGCGCCTGTGCGTGCGGGTGACGGCACGGCTGTTGCGGCGCCCCTTCGAGGCCGAGCTGGCGCTCGCCGCCGAGCGCGACGTCGCGGTGGATCTCGTGCTGTCCGGCCCGTTGCGCTCCGCCGCGGACGGCCGGGCGCGCGCGCTGCTGCGCGACGGCCGCATGATCGCCAGCCATCTCGCGACCGCGCGACCGGGCTTCGCCACGCAGGCCGACCGCGAGGCGCTGTACGCGCGGCTGGACGGGCTGATCCGCTCGAGCGGCGGCGCCGGCGCCGCCCCCGCGGCCGCTGCGACGGCCTGGCGGGCGGATGCGCGCGCCACGCCGGCCAGCGAGGCGCTGCGGCTCATCGCCCGGGCGAGCAGGGCCGCGACTTGAGCGACGACCCGACGCAACCGATGTGGACGCCGCCGGAAGCGGAAGCCGGCGCGGCGCGGCCGCGCGCGGCGCAGCGGCTGCTCGCGGCGGCCTGGCGGCATCCCGGGCTGATCGTGCCGTGCGCGCTGGCGGGGGCGGTCGTGGCGACGGCGCTGTCGTCGTCGCTGCGTCATCCGGCACCGCTGGCGACCGCGACGGCGGCGCGGGCGCAGGTCGAACGGACGCCGCTCGCGGCGGACGGCGCGGCGCCGGCGGTCGTCCTGGCCGGCGCGAGTGCGGCGGCGGACTTCGACGCCTTGCTGAAGCGGGCGCCGCCGGCCGGATCGGGCGTGGTCGCGCACCGCGACGGCGTCGCCGCCGTCCCGGGTCTCGTCGCCGGCCTGCTGCTGGGCCTGCTGGCCGCCGCGGCGCGCGAGCTGCGCGGCGGCGACCGCCTGCGCTCGGCGCGCGAGGCCGAGCGGGCGCTGGGCGTGCTGGTGCTGGGCGGCGTGCCGACGTTGTCCGGCCGGGCGCGTCGCGCGCTGCTCGCGGCGGCGGCGCGTCGATGAGGCTGCTGCGCCGCGGCGCGCCGTTCGATCGCATCGGCCGGCGCGTGCTGGATCACCTGGAGCGCCACGGCGGCGCCGCGGTGCAGCCATCGGCGGACGGCGACGCCGGGCTGGCGTCGGGCCGCATCGTCCTGGTGACCAGCACGAACGCGGGCGAGGGCAAGAGCTTCGTCGCGCAGGCGCTCGCGGCGGCGCTCGCCGCGCAGCAGGACGGCGACGTGATCTGCGTGGACGCCGCCTTCGACCGGCCGCCGGCCGACGGCGACATCTCGCGCCGCGGCGCGTCGGGGCTGTCCGAGATCATGACGCTGGGCTCGCTGCAGGGCCTCGCGCCGGCCGGCCCCGGCGGCGGACGCCTGTGGCGCCTCGGGCGCGGCGTGCTCGCGCACCCGGCGCTGCTGCAGCGTCCGGACGCGATCGCGCAGGCCCTGATGGCGCTGCGCGCGGGCTTCGCCCTGACCGTGCTGGACGCGCCGACGCTGGCCGGCTGCGGCGCGCTGCTGGCGCAGGCCGACGCGTGCGTGATGGTGGTGGACGCGCGCCGCACCGCGCGCGGCGACGCGCGCCGGGCCTTGCTGGAGTCGCGCCTGGGCCCCGCGCGCCTGGCCGGCCTGGTGCTCAACCATCGTCCGCGGCCGGTGCCGCGCTGGCTCGGCGGCGATCCGGCATGAAAAAAACCGGCGCGCGCGAGCGGGCCGGGTTCGTCGTCGCGCGGCGCCTGGCGCCGGCCGGTCGCCTTCAGCGGCGCACGCCGCCGTCGCCCGTCAGCATCGACAGCTCGACGAAGTGCGACGCCACGTGGTCGCGGGTGAAGTTCAGGTTCAGGCCGTCGAAGTCGTAGTGCTGCAGCGACTCCAGCCCGCTGGCCAGGCCCTCGCGCGTGTTGGCGCGGCCGCGGCGCAGGCCCTCGACGAAGACGCGGGCGTCGATGTAGCCCTCCAGGCTGGAGTAGTTGGCCGTCGCGTCGCCGCCGGCGGCCTTCACCGCGTCGAGGTAGTCGCGCACGATGGGCACCGCGGGCGAGAACGGGTAGGGCATCACCTGGCTGACGACGACGCCCAGCGCCTCGGACTTCAGCTCGTCGGACAGCGCCTTGGTGCCCACGAAGGAGACGTTGAAGAACTGCCCGCCGTAGCCGGCGGCGCGCGCCTGGCGGACGAACGCGGCGCAGGCCTTGTACGAGCCGATCTGCACCACGCCGTCCGGCTGGGCGGCGACGATGGTCTTGACCGCCTCGGCCACGTTGACGGTGTTGCGCTCGAAGCCGCCGACGGCCACGGGCGCCAGGCCCAGCGCCTTCAGCGCCTTGGTGGTGCCGTCCAGGCCGGCCTGGCCGTAGGCGTCGTTCTGCTTGAAGACAGCGATCTTGCTCAGGCCCAGGTTGTGCAGCTGGTTGACGATCAGCGCGGTCTCGTCGTCGTACGAGGCGCGGACGTGGAACACGTTCTTGAGCACCGGCTGGCGCAGCGCCATCGCGCCGGTGAACGGGCCGAAGAACGGGATGCCGGAGTCCTTGACCATCGGCAGGCAGGCCACCGAGGTGGGCGTGCCGACGTAACCGAACAGCGCGAAGACGTCGTCCTTCAGGAAGGACTCGGTGTTGGCCTTCGCGCGCACGGGCTCGTAGCCGTCGTCGAGCATGCGCAGTTCGATCTTCTGTCCGTTGACGCCGCCGGCGGCGTTGATCTTGTCGAAGTACAGGCGCGCGCCGCGGTTGAGCTGGATGCCCAGCTGCGCCGACGGGCCCGTGTTCGGGGCCGACTGGCCGAGGACGAGGTTGCCCGATTCCTTGGAGAAAGCGGTGGCGGCCGGCAGGGAGGCCAGCAGGCTCAGCATCGTGCGGCGTTTCATGTTTTCCTGGCTGCGCCGGAGGGAGCGCATCGAAACTTTGGGGGAGTCCAAATTGTCGTTCAGCTTGCTGACAAGTGACTTGCCGAACTACCGCGCAGAAGTGGTTTGTTTCACTGAGTCGTGAAGCGGTTCACGAATTTACTGTTGAGTCGAGATCGTTTTTGTGGCAATGATTTTCGTCGCGAAACAGCGGTAACGGGTGGTTACCCCTAACCGGTATTTTCACCTGTACACGGCGCGCGACCGGGTACGCGACACCCATGGAAATGCCGTACCCGGCACCAGTCGATGGCCGGTCGCTCAACGCGGTGGTTCCGCCGGTGGCAAGACCCCTCCGGTCGGCGCCGTGAGACGGGTCAGGCCGGTGTCGTCGTTGACCTCGGCGCGGCCCGGGTCGGTGCGCTGCCCGGCGATGCGCGCGGCCGGTTCGTCGCGGTGGTCGTGCGGCTGCGCGGCCTCGCGCAGCTCGGCGCGCAGGCGGGGCAGGGCGTCGGGCTGCTCGCGCTGCATCAGGTCGATCAGGCCTTCGCGCAGCAGGCAGCACAGGTCCCAGCTCTGGCCGGCGGAGGGGGAGCTGACGATCAGCCGCAGCTTCATCGCGCGCTCGCTGGTGTCGACGACCTGCAGCAGGCAGACCCGGCCGTCGTGGTCCTTCGAGCCCTGCGCCAGGCGCGCGGCCTCGGCGCGCAGCGCGGCCAGGTCGGTGGCGAAGTCGACCCAGAAGAACACGCTGCCGACGATTTGCGAGGTGCTGCGCGTCCAGTTCTGGAACGGGTTGTCGATGAACCACTGCAGCGGGATCACCAGCCGCCGCTCGTCCCAGATCTTGAGCACGACGTAGGTGCTGGTGATCTCCTCGACGCGGCCCCATTCGCCCTGCACGATCAGCACGTCGTCGATGCGCAGCGGCTGCGACAGCGCGATCTGCAGGCCCGCCAGCAGGTTGCCGAACACGGACTTGGCCGCCAGGCCGATCACCAGCGCGGACAGCCCCGCCGACGCGAGCAGGCTGGCGCCGAACTGGCGCGCCCGCGGGAACGTCATCAGGATGAACGCCGCGCCCGTGAACAGCGCCAGGCCCATCGCGATGCGCGCCAGCACGCGCGTCTGCGTGAGCACGCGGCGCGCCTGCAGGTTGTCGGCCACGTCCTGCGGATGCAGCAGCAGCACCGCCTCGGCCACGCCGCGCACCGCCGCCATCGCCGTGGCGGTGAAGGCGGCGATCAGCAGCACCGTGACGAGCTGCCGCACGCCGTCGACGTGCGGCAGTTCGTCCGGCGCGCCCTCCAGCGCGACCTGGACCGCCATCAGCGGCAGCAGCCAGCGCGTGGGATGGTCGATCCGCCGCGTGACCGCGCCCGCCACCGGCGCGTGGCGGGACAGGCGGCGCAGGACGGGGCGCGCGACGGCGTGCACCAGCAGGCCCGCGAGCGCGGCGCCGAGCGCGGAGGCGAGCGGGGCGAGCCAGTCGTCGTAGTCGTGCAGGTTCATGGCGGGGCGGGCGCGGGAGGCCAACGCGGCGCCGAGCAATTCACGCTCCCGCGTAGGGTCGTCCGGCGGCGTGCTGCGTGGCCGCGGTGGCGGGCATACAGTGCGTGGCCTGTCCCGGCGCCCGCTGCCCACAGCTCGTCCGCCGACGTGATCGAGGAACTCTCCTGAACCAGCCATCGCTTTTCCACGACCTGCCCGAGCCGCTGCCGGCCGGCCTGCCCGAGGGGCTGGCGTACGAACCGGAATTCCTCTCGCGCGACGAGGAGCAGGCGCTGGTCGCGTTGATCGGCACGCTGCCGCTGCACGCCGCGAAGTACAAGCAGTACACGGCGCGGCGACGCGTGATCAGCTTCGGCGGCAGCTACGATTTCGACGCCAACGAGCTGCTGCCGGCGCAGCCGCTGATCGAGGAGCTGTATCCGCTGCGCGCGCGTGTCGCGCGCTGGGCGGGCGTCGAGCCGGGCGCCTTGCGCCACGTGCTCGTGGCCGAGTACGCGCCGGGCACGCCGCTGGGCTGGCATCGCGACGTGCCCGACCACCAGGACGTGTTCGGCGTCTCGCTCGGGTCGACCGCCGTCCTGCGGTTCCGGCCCTATCCGCCGGTCACGCCCAGGCGCGCCGACGTCGTGAGGCTGCGCGCGGCGCCGCGTTCGGTCTACGCGCTGCGCGGGCCGGCGCGCTGGGCCTGGCAGCACAGCGTCGCGCCGGTCGACGCGCTGCGCTGGTCGATCACGCTGCGGACGGCGCGCGCGGCGCCGCGGTAGTCTAGTCAGAAGCTGCCGGCGTCGCCCGGGAACGCGACCGGCGACTCCCAGCCGTCGGCGGAGATCGCGGACACGCCGAAGAAGAAGTCGTCGAGGTCGACGTTCTTCAGCACCGCGTGGCCGGGGTCGACGTCGGCCGGGTAGGTGCGGCTGCGCTGCCACTGCGGCGCCGTCGTGTCGCGCCACCACACGCGGTAGGCGGCGACGCCGGGCTGCGGCGTCCAGGTCATCACGGTGTCGGTGGTGACGGCGCCGCCGATGGCCACGCCCCTGACCGGCGCCGGCGCGCTGGCCAGCGCGGCCAGCGCGATCGCGTTCAGGCGCGTGACCTGCGCGAGGTAGTCGAAGTCGACGCGGTCGAGGGTGTCGCCATACCGCACCCCGTTCTCGCTGCGCAGGTCCTGGTGCTCGTTGCGATAGTCCTCGTGCGGCTCGGTCAAGCGCAGCGCCGGGAAGCCGGCCTCCAGGAACGGCACCTGGTCGCCGCCGCGGCCGTAGCGGTCGGTGCGGTAGACCATGGCGACGCGGAAGTTCACGAGATGCCGTTCGGCCAGCCCCGCGACGAAGCGCGCCAGGTTGCGCGACGGCGAGTCGAGCTCGCCGCCGTTGTAGCGCCGCCGGTTCGCCTGCTCCTGTGTCTCGACGGCCTTGGTGCCTTCCGAGAACACGCGGATCACCGTGTTGTCGTTGACGCCGTCCTGGCCGTGGCTGTTGCCGACGATGTCGTTGTTGAGGTCGGCCTCCACCCTCCAGCCCTTGGCCTTGGCGTAGTCCGCCAGCACCTTGCCGCCGTACAGGCCCTGCTCCTCGCCGGAGAGCACGCCGTAGACGATGGTCGCCGCGAACCGGTGCTTCGAGAGCACGCGCGCCGACTCCAGCACCGCGGCCGTGCCGGAGCCGTCGTCGTCGGCGCCGGGGGCGTCGTGGGTCGCGTCCATCACGTCGGTGACGCGCGAGTCGAGGTGGCCCGTGATCGCGACCACGCGCCCGGGGTCGGAGGTGCCGCGCTGGATCGCGACGACGTCGACGATGTCGACCCCGTCCGGGACACGCTTGCCGATCACGTGCTGCGTCGGCGTGACGACCTCGAGGCAGCCGCCGCACTCCTTCGAGATCGCCTCGAAGCGCGCCTGCGCCCAGCGCCGGGCGGCGCCGATGCCGCGGGTGTCCGACTTCGTGTCCGACAGCGTGTGCCGCGTGCCGAAGCCGACCAGCTTCTCGATGGTGGCGTGCAGCGCGCGCGCGTCGACGGCGTCGGCGACGGCGGCGAGCTGCGCGTCGGGCGCATCGGCCGCGAAGGCCGGGCTGGACGAGACCATGGCGACGGCCACGGCCAGGCGGAGGAGCGCGGAGGTGTTGGGCATGCGCGGATTATGGGCATGTCGCGGCGGTCGCGCAGCCGGGCAGGCCGCCTGCGTGCCAGGCGGCCTGCCCGCCGCCAGATATGCAACCGGTCGGTTGCATGATGACGATGCCCGCGATATAACCACCTCCTTGGAGAAGAACGTCATGCCGAGCAGCAACGAGATCCGCAAGCAGCAATTCATCCAGGCGCCGCCGTCGCGCGTGTGGCGGGCGATCACCGATGCCGACGAGTTCGGCGCGTGGTTCCGCGTCAGGCTCGAGTCGCCGTTCGTGGTCGGTCGCGCGACGTCCGGCCACATCACCTACCCGGGTTGGGAGCACGTGCGCTTCACGCTGGTGACCGAGGCCATCGAGCCCGAGACGCGCTTCGCGTACCGCTGGCACCCGTACGCGATCGACATGGACAAGGACTACTCGTCCGAGCCGATGACGCTGGTCGAGTTCCTGCTCGAGCCGCGCGACGGCGGCACGCTGGTGACGGTCGT
>DASQCX010000090.1:0-2895 GCA_035634455.1 Burkholderiaceae bacterium | reverse complement strand
GCGTCCGCCAGCGTGCTCGCGGACGGCGAATGCGGGACGGCGGCGGCCGAGGGCGCCGGTTCCTGCGCCCGGCCGTTTCCCTGGACCCAGGCGATCGATGGCGCGCAGATCAAGGCCCCTGCCAGCAGCAAGCTCCTCATTCGGGTCTCCAGCGGCCAGTGCAAGGCCGATCGACCGCGGTTCGGACGTTCGCTGACGCCGCCCGTGGCAGCTCCCTGGTCGCTCGCAAATACTAGCGCATGGGCAGGGCGGCGGGGCTCCCCGCGGATCTGTGGGCGGTCCGTGCTATTCGGGGTTGACGGCGGTACGGCGACGCGTCCGCGACCCGAAGTCGGCCGTTCCGTCGCCGGAGTCCGGGCACGCGAGTGGCCGCGAGGCCGGGACGCTCAGGCCCAGGCGCGGAAGACCGTGAACAGCCAGCCGAAGCGCTGCGCGCGCGGCATGGGCCGCGCGATCTCGCGGCTGACGCGGAACTCCGACGCGGGCGCGGTGGTCACCGGCAGCGGCGCGCGCACCAGCGTGCGGCGGCGCGTCGCGGCCTGCGGCGCGATCGACGGCGCCGACACGGGCACCGCCGTCTTGGCCGTGGCCTCCATCTTCTCGGCGGCGACCCAGGCGGCCTCGACCCAGTCCATGACGGGCTTCCACTGCGCCAGGTCGGTCTGCACGCGCTCGGGTTCGACGTCGAACACGGTCAGGCCGGACTCGGCGCCGCGCGGATAGAGCTGCGACTCGCGCACCGAGCCGACATAGGGCAGCGAATTCTCGGTCGCCCAGGCCTGCATGCGCGGCGCGGGCTTGGTGCGCGCGTCCATGCGCATGCCCACGATGCCGACCTTGCAGCGGCCGCTGGCCACGCGCGGCAGCGTCATCAGCTCGGCGTGGCAGTCGAGCGCGGATTCGCGGTCGAAGATGGAGTCGCCGACCGGGATCAGGATGGCGTCCGCGCTCATGACGACGCGCGCCAGGTCGAAGCCGGACAGGCCGCCAGGGGTGTCGAGCACCACGTGCGTGACGCCGGCGGGCGGCCGCAGCACGCTCTTGGCGCTGAAGGCCCAGCCGACGATCGCGGCCTTTTTCGCGAGCGGCTGCGCGGCGCGGCGGCGCAGCCAGGCGAGGGAGGATTGCTGACGGTCGACGTCGCCCAGCATCACCTGCAGCCCGCGGTTGGCGAGACAACCCGCCACCTGCGTCGCCAGTGTGCTCTTGCCGCTTCCGCCTTTGCGATTGATGATTGCTACAACGGGCATGGACTTCAGGCGCGTCGGGCGCCCCTCTTGTGGAACCGTCGCACCACGGCGGGGTCGCCGCGTGTGATCGGGCATTGTGAGGCTGTCAACCCCTCGATGCTGTCAGCGAACACACGCGGTGGTAACGGATCGTTAGCCGAAATCCCGTCGGCGGATCCGTTCTGGTGGCAGACGCACAGTGGAAACGCCGGCCATGACAGGCGCATGAAGCGCCCGCGTCATGCCTGTCCGGACATACCCTGATCCGGGCGAAGAATCAGGCGCGCAGCACGCCCGCCGCCAGCCGCAGGCCCAGCAAGCCCATCGTGACCGCCACGCCGCCATCGAGCCAGCGCCAGGCGGCGGGGCGCGCGAACACCGGCGCGAGCAGGCGCGCGCCGAACCCCAGGCCGACGAACCAGACCGCGCTGGCGCTCACGCAGCCGGCCACGAACGCCGGCCGCAGCGCCGGCGCCTGCTGCGCGCCGACGGCGCCCACCAGCAGCAGCGTGTCGAGGTAGACGTGCGGATTGAGCAGCGTGCACGCGAGCGCCTGCAGCAGCACGAGCCGCAGGGCCTTGGGCGCGCCGCCCGCCTGCGTGGCCAGTGCCTGGCCCGACAGCGCGCGCCGCGCCGCCTGCCACGCGTACCAGAGCAGGAACGCCGCGCCGGCCCAGCCCATCGCTGCCAACAGCGCCGGATGCGACCCCAGCGCCGCCGCCACGCCGCTGACGCCCAGCGACATCAGGATCGCGTCCAGCCCCAGGCACACCGCCACGACGAGGCCCACGCGCTCGCGCCGCAGGCCCTGCTGCAGCACGAAGGTGTTCTGCGCGCCGACGGCGACGACCAGCGAGGCCCCGAGCGAGAGGCCGGCGATCCAGGCGACGAGTTGCGAGTCCATGGCGCCAGTGTCGGCAGCCGGGCGGCCTCGCGGCAAGTTAGCATTGCTGATTCGAGATTAGCCGCATGATCGATCATCACCTCATCCAGGCCGTCGCCGCCGTCGTGCGCGAAGGCAGCTTCGAGGCCGCGGCGCGCGCGCTGAAGGTGACGCCGTCGGCGATCTCGCAGCGCGTCAAGCTGATCGAGGAGCGCCTCGGCTCGGTGCTGGTCGTGCGCGGCCAGCCCTGCACCGCCACCGAGACCGGCGCGCGCCTGTGCCGCCACGCGGAGCTGATGGGCGCGCTGGAGGCCGAGCTGCACCGCGACCTGCCCGAGCTCGCGCAGGCCGGCATGGCGCCGGGGCCGGCATCGCTGCGCGTGGCGGTCAACGCCGATTCGCTGGGCACCTGGTTCGTCGGTGCGATGGCGCGCTTCGGGCAGGAGGACGCGACGCTGCTGGAGCTGGCCGTCGACAACGAGGACCACACCGCCGACTGGCTGCGCCGCGGCCGCGTGCTGGGCGCGGTCACGTCCATCGCCAGTCCCGTGCAGGGCTGTCGCAGCCGCAGGCTCGGCGCGCTGCGCTACCTGGCCACCGCCAGCCCGGCGTTCGTCGCGCGCCACTTCGCGCAGGGCGTCGACGCCGAATCGCTGGCGCGCACGCCCAGCCTGAAGTTCGACGGCAAGGACGAGCTGCAGGCGCTGTGGGTCAAGCGGCTGCTGCGGCGCGACGTGCCGCTGGCGGCGCACCGCGTGCCGTCGACGCACGGCGGCATCGACG
>DASQCX010000089.1:0-7243 GCA_035634455.1 Burkholderiaceae bacterium | reverse complement strand
CACCGTCTCCGAGCGCGCCATGCGCGGCCGCGCCAGCGCGACGATCTGGTCGCACTCGGCGTCCGACAGGAAGCCACCCAGCACCAACACGCGCGGCAGCTTCATCATCGTCAGCACGGTGACGTCGCGGTCGAGCACGCGCAGCTTGCTGGGCGAATCGGCCACCCTGGCGTCCGGCACCGGCACGGGTTGCGGCTCGTGGCCCTGCGGCGCGGCGGCCTGCTGCTGCGCGACCTGCTGGTTGAGGTGGCTGCGCAGCGTCTCCTCCAGCGCCTGGATGGCCACGTCCTCGTCCCAGCCGCTGGACTTCATCGCCTCCAGCACCGTCTCCGGCGCGACGCCGGCCTGCGCCTGCTGGACGATCCAGTTGCGAAGTTCCACCGAGATGTATTGCTGGCGCTTGCCACCGGTGTTCTGCGTGCTCGATTGCGTTTGCATGAGGTCGACTCCGACGTGCCGTCGATGAGGTGTTGGCCAGGGCGCCGCGCACCGGCGGGTGTGCGGCGCCCCGAAGACGTATTTTGCGCATTTTGACAGCGCGTCACGGCCGAGTCGGAGCGGGAATCCCTCGTTTCGGCGCCGCCGGGTGGCGATTTCCCGTGAATCCGGCCGGCGGACGCCGTCGGGAGGACCGCCGGAAGTCAGGCCTGGCGGCGGCGGAAGACGAGGCGGTCGGGTGCCGAGGCGCGCTCGGCGAACCGGTAGCCGTCGGTGCGGAAATCCAGCAGCGCGTCGGTGGCGTCGGCCCGCTTCTCGATCGCGTGGCGGGCCATCATGCCGCGGGCGCGCTTGGCGAAGAAGCTGATGATCTTGTAGTCGCCGTCCTTCCAGTCCTCGAACACGCAGTCGACGACACGCGCCTTCAGCACCTTGCGGCGCCCGTCCTTGGCCTGCGTGACCTTGAAGTACTCCTGCGACGCCAGGTTGATCACCAGCGGGTCACGCTCCTTGCCCTGCAGCTTGTTGATGTGCGCGGCGACGGTGTCGCCCCACCAGGCGTAGAGCGAGTTGCCGCGTTCGGTGGCCAGGCCGGTGCCCATCTCCAGGCGATAGGGCTGCAGGCGGTCGAGCGGGCGCAGCACGCCGTACAGGCCGCTGAGCATCAGCACGTGCTTCTGCGCCCAGGCGATCTCGTCCCCGCTGAGCGTGGACGCCCGCAGGCCGTCGTAGACGTCGCCGTTGAACGCCCACATCGCCGGCCGGCTGTTGCGCTCGGTGGCGCGCGTCGACCAGGCCTTGTAGCGCTTGACGTTGAGCTTGGCCAGGTCCTCCGACAGGTCCATCAGGTCGGCGACGTCGGCCACCGTCTTCGTGCGCAGCACCGAGATCAGCTCGGCGGCCTGCGCGGCGTACTGCGGGGCGGTGGCGGCGGGCTTGAGGCCGGCACGGGCGGCGAGCACCGGTTCGGGCAGCGGGGATTCGTAGTCGAGGGACTTGGCGGGGGACAGCAACAGGAGCATGCCCGGCAGTGTAGCGACGGCCGCGCTGGCGACCGTGCCACGGCGATGCCGCGATCCGTAACTTCAGCCGAAGCGCACCGCGTAGACCGGCGGCAGGCGCGCCGGCAGCGTCGTCCAGTGATCGCCGGCGTCGTCGCTGGCCCAGACGCCGCCGGTGGTGCTGCCCATCATCAGGCTGCGGCCGTCGCCGGCGACCGCGAGGCCGTGCCGATAGACGAGGTCGTAGCAGTCCTGCTGCGGCAGTCCGGCGCGCAGCGTCTCGAAGCTCGCGCCGCCGTCGCGCGTGCGGTTGACGACCAGCGCGCGGTCGACCGGCACGCGACACTGGTCCTTGACCGCCGGCACGAACCACGCGGTCTGCGGATCGGCGGGATGCGCCGCCACCGCGAAGCCGAACGAGGACAACGGGGCCTGCAGCTCCTCCCAGCGCGTGCCGCCGTTGGTGGAGCGGAAGATGCCGTTGTGATGCTGGCACCAGAGCACGTCCGGCTGCGCGGCGCAGCGCGCGATGGCGTGTGGATCCTGCGCGTCGGGGTCGAACGCCTGCTCGGGCGGCATGTACTCGGCGCGCATGCCGTGCGCGGCCTGCGTCCAGGAGGCGCCCGCGTCGCGCGTGATCCAGGCGCCGGCGCTGCTCACGCCCAGCAGCACCGTGCTGGCGTCGAGCGGACTGATCGAATGGATGCCCGGCGTGTCGTAGCCGCCGCCGCCCCAGGTCGGCCGCCCGGGCTGGTTCCACAACGCCTCGTCGAGCTGCCAGCTCTGCGCGCCGTCGGTCGACTTGAACAGCGCGCCGGGCAAGGTGCCGGCGTACAGCGTGCCGGCCTGGCGTTCCAGGGCCCAGACCATCCCCACCTTCCAGGCCGGTCCGGGCGCCCCCTCGGGCTGCGGGCCGAACGCCGGCGCCGTCACCTCGCGCCAGCTCGCGCCGGCGTCTTCGGACGCGTGCAGCTTGACACCGAAGTGGCCCAGGTTCAACGCGGCGAACATGCGCCCCGACGCATCGGGCGGCAGCAGCATGCTCACCGGATCGCCGACGAAGCTCGTGCGCTCCACCGCCCAGGCTCCGGCACGCCGGCGCAACTCGATCAGGCCCTTGCGGGTGGCCACCCATGCGCGATCAACCATGCAATGCTCCTTCGAGAGAACCTGCGGCCTCAACCGCCCGTCAACGCCTGCAGCACGTAGACCTTGTCGTCCGCGGCCAGCGCGTCGCTCAGCGACATCCGATCGTCCACGCGGCGGCCGGATATGAACACGACCACGTGCTGCCGCAGGTGCCCCTGCTCGTCCAGGACGTAGTGGCGCAGCCGAGGATTGACCTCGAAGGCCGCCTCCAGCGCCGCGCGCAGGGTGGGCGCGGCGGTCTGGATCTCGGGCGTCTCGGTGAAGCGCTGCAGCTGCGACGTGAACGCGACGTGAGGCATGCGCGGATGGTGTGCGTGCAGGCCGCGGAGCGGCAATCGGGCCTATCCCGGGATGGGCAGGACGGATCATCAGCGCTGCGTGGCCGACGGTGGCGCCACGGTGTGGCCGTCCATGCCGTTGCCCGAGACGGCCGGGCTGCCCGTGGCCGGGGGCAGCGACGCCACGCTCGGCGGGCCGGCCGTCGAGTCGAGCACCGCCAGCAGGTCGGGCGCGCTCCTGAACGCCGCGAGCAGCTGGTCGCTGCGCGCGCGTTCGGCCGCCGCCAGCCGCGACGGGTCGAGCGCGGGCAGATCCTCCGGACTCGGCGACGAGGCCTCGCGCGCGAGGCCTTGCAGGGCGACCCCGGCCGCCAGGTCGGGACGCGGCACGCCGCCAAGGCCGTTGGCCACCATGTAGCCGAGGTTGTGGCGCGCCG
Organism: Burkholderiaceae bacterium; assembly: GCA_035634455.1. GTDB lineage: Bacteria > Pseudomonadota > Gammaproteobacteria > Burkholderiales > Burkholderiaceae_C > Scleromatobacter. Next base: position 3,940 of record DASQCX010000089.1, on the reverse strand, counting down.
GCGCCAGGCCCTGGGCCGCCGCCGCGCGGAAGCCGGCCAGCGCGGCCGCGTCGTCGCGCGTCACGCCCTTGCCGCGCGCGTAGAGCAGCGCGACGTGGTTGCGGGCAGGGGCGTTGCCGCGCGCCTCGGCGAGGCGATACCAGCGCTGCGCCTCGGCGGCGTCGGCAGGCTGCCCGCGCCCTTCCTCGGCCATCCAGCCGAGGTTGTCCATCGCGAAGGCGTTGCCCTTGCGCGCCGCGAGCCGGAACTGGCGCAGCGCGGCCGCGTCGTCGCGCGCGATGCCCAGGCCGTTGGTGAGCATCCAGCCCAGGTTGTTCTGCCCCGACGCGTTGCCCTGCGCCGCGGCCTTGCGGTACCAGTCGACGGCCTGCTTCTCGTCGGCCGCCACCGCGTCGCCCGCGGCGTACAGCAGGCCCAGGCTGACCTGCGCGGGCGCATAGCCGGACTCCGCGGACTTGCTGATCCAGTGCAGCGCGTCGACCGGGTCGCGCGGTGCGCCGCGGCCGTTGAGCAAGGCCATGCCGAGGTTGTGTTCCGCCGTCGCATCGCCCTGCGCAGCGGACAGCCGCAACCAGCCCAGCGAGGCGGCCAGGTCGCGCGGCACGCCGCGGCCCTCGCTGTAGACCCAGCCGAGCGCGCTCTGCGCCCGCGCGTCGCCCTGGTCGGCCGCGGCCTTGTACCAGCGCAACGCCTGGGCATCGTCGCGCTCCACGCCCTGGCCGTTGGTGTAGAAGACCCCGAGCCGGTACTGCGCCACCGCCAGACCCTGCTTCGCCGCCAGCGTGGCCCAGTGGGCAGCCTGCATGTCGTCCTGCGGCACGCCGCGGCCGATCAGCGCCATGTACGACAGATTGCTCTGCGCGGTCGGCTCGCCCTGTTCGGCCGCCTTGCGGTACCACTTCGCAGCCTCCTCGAAGTCGCGGGCGACGCCCTTGCCCTGCTCGAGGAGGAAGCCGAGATTGGTCTGCGCGCGCGCATCGCCCTGCTCCGCGGCCTTGCGGAACCAGCGCGCGGCGGCCGCGGGATCGGCCGTGACGCCATACCCGCGCAGGTACATGTCCGCCAGGGCCAGCTGGGCGTCGCGGTCGCCCTTCTCGGCCGCCGGCTGGAACTCGCGCAGGGCGGTCGCATAGTCGCCGCGCCGGCCCGCCTCGTAGCCCTCCGCCGTTCCGGCCTGGACGTTCGCACAGGCGAACGACAGCGCCAGCACCGCGCACGCGAGCCGTCGCGCCGACCACATCGGTGCCTGATGCGGGCCCGCCATGCCGGACGCTGATCGAGCCGAGGGGCGCGATGCGCGCGCCCCGAGCTGAGGAACGAGGCAGGTGGGCAGTGGATTCATGTCGGGCGCGAGGCCTCGGGCAGGTTGGTGCGAAAAATGTCAAGGACTGCGCGACACGGCGACAGGCCACGGGTGAGCGGCGGACCAGGCAATCCCGGAAGGTTGGCGGCACGCAGACGCCGTCAGGAATTATGGGCGCCGCGCCTGATGCACCTTCTCCGGGCTTTCCGCGGCCGTCGCAGGCGTGCGACAGCGCCCCCGCATGGGCGCCCGCCACCGCGCATCCGCCTGTCCGCGCGCGCGGACATCCTGTCCGGCGCGACAAGAACGTGACACGAACGAGCAACCCCAGCGCTTCAGCATCGGAACGGATCACACACGACGGCCGTCCGGATTCTGCACTCCTGGGCCGCGAAGGCCGGCCCGCCGGCCGCCGCTGCCAACCCGGCCAGCCGTCCGAATTCCAATCGTCTCCGCCAGTCATCACGTGAACTCCTTCCCGACACTCGACATCGTCGTCGTCAGCTGGCAAGGCCATGCCGAGCGCAGCCGCCACATCGCGCGCCAGATCGCGGGCCTGCCCGGTGTGCGCCTTCGCGTGATCTACTCCAACGCCGAGGGCGAGCGTGAGAACGGCCCCGGCACCTGGCAGCAGGTGCCCGACGACCATTTCTTCGGACGCAAGTTCGCCGCCGCCCTGCGGGACTTCGACGGCGACGTGCTGTTGCTCGTGCAGGCCGACGCCCTGTGCACCGACTGGCCGGCCATCGTCGCCCGCTGCCGGCAACGCTTCGCGGAGCGGCCGCGACTGGGCATGTGGGCACCGCGCGTCGATTTCAGCCCCTGGGTGCCGAAGCGCGTGGACATCCTCGGCCTGCCGGGAACCGCGTTGACGGCGGTGGCCCAGACCGACGCGATCGTCCTGGGGCTGTCGCGCTCGACGGTGCAACGCCTGACCAGGCTCGACTACACGTGCAACAACATCGGCTGGGGGATCGACTGGGTTGCCATCTGCCATTGCTACACGCGCGGCCTGGAGGTGTTGCGCGAGGATGGATTGCAGATCGTCCATCCGCCGTCGCGCGGCTATGGCTGGCGCGAGGCGGTGGTCCAGTGGCGGACGTTCATGCAGCAACTCGACGAGTGCGAACAGGCCATGTTCGCGATCCTGCTGCGCTACACGGCAGAGCGTCGGCGCGGCCTGCTGGGCAAGCTGCAGCTGGCCTGGCGGCGGCGGCGCTGCAGCCGCGCGGCGGATCGGGTGCTGTACGAGTTGCGCGACGCCGGGTCGGCCGCTCCGCAGCGCTCGCGTCGCCTCGGTGCGGGTGATGGAGCGCATGGCCTTCGCTGAGACAACTCGTGTCGTCGGATCGGACTGGCTGGACATGGTCATCGAAAGGCCCCGCCCGCGTCAGTGGAAGTCCCGGCTGCGCGTGACCAGCCCTCGCAGCATCGGGGTGTGATCGACCAGCGTCTTGGCGACCAGGTGGCGCACCTCGCCTTGACGTTGCCACACGCCGTAGACCGTCAGCAGCGATGCCGCCAGCAGCGGCTTGCGCTGGGCCGCGGCCACGGCGGGCCAGACGATCACGTTGACGGCGCCGGTCTCGTCTTCCAGTGTCACGAACACGACGCCCTTGGCGGTGCCCGGCTGCTGGCGGTGCGTGACCAGGCCGCTGGCGCGTGCCAGCTGGCCGGGCCGGTATTCGGCGTTGAGCAGCGCCGCCTGCTGCACCTTGAACGGCGCCAGCGCCGGACGCAGCAACGCCAGCGGATGGCTCTTCAGCGACAGGCTCGTGGCACGGTAGTCGGCCAGCACGGCGTCGCCGAGATCCGGGGCCTCGAATTCGGGGACGGCGTCCTCCAGGGTGCGGGTGGACTTCAGCAAGGGCGTGGCGCGCGTGTCGACGCCGGCCACGGCCCAGAGGGCAGCGCGTCTGTGGCCCACCAGCCCGGACAAGGCATCGGCGCCGGCCAGGCAATGCATCGCCGGCGCGTCGAGCGCGGCGCGGCGTGCCAGGTCCTCCACGTCGGCGAACGGCGCCTGCGCCCGCGCGATCATGATGCGCTGGCCCTCGTCCTCGCTCAGTCCGTTGATCCGGTTCAGCCCCAGCCGCACCGCGCACTGGCCGTCGGGAATGGCGCGGTCGGCGCAGGCCGGCACGACCTCGTGCTGCGCCTGCGGCTCCAGCGTGGATTCCCAGTCGCTGATCGTGACGTCGATCGGCCGCATCGCGACGCCGTGTGCGCGCGCGTCACGCACGAGCTGGGGCGCGGCATAGAAGCCCATCGGCAGGCTGTTGAGCAGGGCCGCCAGGAAGGCGTCGGGGTGGTGACGCTTGATCCAGGCGCTGACGAACGCCAGTTTCGCGAAGCCGGCGGCGTGGCTCTCGGGGAATCCGTATTCGCCGAAGCCTTCGATCTGGCTGAAGAGGGCATCGGCATATTCCTTCTTGTAGTTGCGGGCCACCATGCGGCCGACCAGCTTGTCCCTGAATTTCTCCAGGCCGCCCTTGCGCTTCCAGGCCGCCATCGCGCGCCGGAGCTGGTCGGCCTCTCCCGGCGTGAAGTCGGCCGCGAGGATCGCGAGCTGCATCACCTGTTCCTGGAAGATGGGCACGCCGAGGGTGCGCTCCAGGGCCTCCTGCGCGCCCGGCC
>DASQCX010000088.1:0-1533 GCA_035634455.1 Burkholderiaceae bacterium | reverse complement strand
GCCCGCGTTCAGGCGCAGCCGCAGGCCGTGCGGGGGCGCGTTCAAGCCGCGGCCCCGCCGTCGGCGTCGGGCGCGTCGCGCTTGCCCAGGTAGTAGCCGACGCCGCGCATCGTGCGGATCAGCTCCGGCCCCAGCTTCTTGCGCAGCTGGTGCACGTACACGCTGACCGCGTTGCTCTCGACTTCCTCGCCCCAGCCGTACAGCCGATCCTCGAGCTGGGCGCGCGACAGGATGGCGCCGGGCCGCTGCAGCAGCGCCTCCAGCACCGCGAGCTCGCGCGCCGACAGCATCACCGGCTCGCCGCGCAGCGTGACGGCGCGCGTGGCCGGATCGAAGCTCAGATCCTCGTGCACGAGGCGCGTCGCGGCGCGCCCGCTGTGGCGCCGCAGCACGGCGCGCATGCGGGCGAGCAGCTCGTCGAGCTCGAACGGCTTGGTGAGGTAGTCGTCGGCGCCGGCGTCGAGCCCGGCGACGCGCTCGCCGAGCGCGTCGCGCGCGGTCAGCACGATCACGGGCGTCGAGTCGCCGCGGGCGCGGACGCCGCGCAGCACGTCCAGGCCGTTGCCCTTGGGCAGGCCGATGTCGAGCAGCACGAGGTCGAAGCGCTCGGTGGCGGTGGTGGACGTGGCGGTCGAGGCGTCGGTCACCCAGTCGACGGCGTGGCCCTCGAGCTTGAGCGCGGCGCGCAGGCTCTCGCCAATCATCCGATCGTCCTCGACCAACAGCAGTCTCATGGAGCGATTGTGACCAGATCGCCGGGCCGAGGTTCCGTCGCGTTCAGAACAGCTTGCCCAGCCGCACGGTGACGCCCGCGAACACCTGCCAGCGCGGCGTGGCGTCGGTCAGGCCGCGCGCGGCGCCGAAGTCGAACACCGCGGCGGGCGACTGGGTCCAGCTGGCGGCCGCCAGGAACTGCGCCGTGGCTGGCGTGCCGCCCTGGTGCGTGCCCGACAGTTCCCCGGTCACGCCCCACGCATCGGACAGGTTGCGCGACAACGCCGCCGCCACGCCCAGCTGCCAGGCGCCGCCGGCGCCGAAGCCGCCCACGCGCGTCTCGTTGACGTTGATGTCGGTGTGCCAGCCCGGCGCGAGGTCGCTGCTGAAGATGCCGTTGACCGTCGTCTGCGCGCGGCCGACGCCGACGTTGTCCTTGGCGGTCGGGAGGGTCTCGCCGAGCTCCAGGCCCCATGCCGTCGCGTCGCTGACCGCGAAGCGACGCTTGAGCACGACCGAGGTGTCGCCGAAGCTGTTCTGCGACGCGCCCGGCTGCGACTGGCGCACCCACGCATCGCCGCCGACGCGGATGCCCCAGTCGGGCGTGAACGCGAGCTTGAGCGTGTAGGGCAGCGTCGTGCGCGACCACCCGTTGTCGCTGGCGCGCAGGCCGCCGGCCTCCAGTTCGAGGTAGCCGGGCGCCGACAGCTGCGCCGGCGTCGAGACGCTGGGCCGGTACGGCACCACGGCCGGACCGCCGTCGTCGGCATGCGCGCAGGCCACGCACGCGAGCGCGGCGAGCGCCAGGAGGGATTGCTT
>DASQCX010000087.1:0-4200 GCA_035634455.1 Burkholderiaceae bacterium | reverse complement strand
CTCTTGCTTGCTCGCCGCCACCTTCACTCGACCGTCACGCTCTTCGCGAGATTGCGCGGCTTGTCCACATCCGTCCCGCGCGCGCAGGCCGTGTGATACGCCAGCAACTGCAGCGTGACGACGTGCAGGATCGGCGACAGCACGCCGTAGTGTTCGGGCATGCGGATCACGTGCAGGCCGGTGTCGCTCTCGATGCGGGAGTCGGCGTCGGCGAAGACGAACAGCTCGCCGCCGCGCGCGCGGACTTCCTGCATGTTGCTCTTGAGCTTTTCCAGCAGCGCGTCGTTCGGGGCGACGGTGACGACCGGCATCGCCGAGGTCACCAGGGCGAGCGGGCCGTGCTTGAGCTCGCCGGCGGGGTAGGCCTCGGCGTGGATGTAGCTGATCTCCTTGAGCTTGAGCGCGCCTTCGAGGGCGATCGGGTAGTGCAGGCCGCGGCCGAGGAACAGGGCGTTCTCCTTGGTGGCGAACTCGTCGCTCCAGGCCATGATCTGCGGCTCCAGCGCCAGCACCGCCTGCACGGCGGCGGGCAGGTGGCGCAGGGCCTTGAGGTGCATGGCCTCGGTGGCGTCGTCGAGGTGGCCGCGCACCTGCGCGAGCGCGAGCGTGAGCACGAACAGGCCCACCAGCTGCGTCGTGAACGCCTTGGTGGACGCGACGCCGATCTCGGCGCCGGCGCGCGTGATGAAGTTGAACCTGCACTCGCGCACCATCGCGCTGGTCTGCACGTTGCAGATGGTCAGCGTGTTGGTCATGCCCAGGCCGCGCGCGTGCTTCAGCGCGGACAAGGTGTCGGCGGTCTCGCCGCTCTGGCTGATGGTGACGACCAGCGTGCGCGGGTCGGGCACGCTGTCGCGGTAGCGGTACTCGCTGGCGACCTCGATGCTGGTCGGGATCTTGGCGATGCTCTCCAGCCAGTAGCGCGCCACGCTGCCGGCGTAGTAGCTGGTGCCGCAGGCCAGGATCAGGACCTGGTCGACGTCCTTGAACGCGCGGTACGCGCCGTCGCCGAACAGCTCGGGGCTGATGCCGTTGATACCGTCAAGGGTATCGCCGATCGCGCGCGGCTGCTCGAAGATCTCCTTCTGCATGTAGTGGCGGTACGGGCCCAGCTCCGCGGCGCCGGTGTGCGCGTGCACGGTGCGCACCTCGCGCTGCACGGGCTTGAGCGAGCCGTCGGCCTGCAGGCCGTTGATCCAGTGCTTGCCCAGCTGCACGTCGACGACGTCGCCTTCCTCGAGGTAGACGACCTGGTCGGTGACGCCGGCCAGCGCCATTGCGTCCGAGGCCAGGAAGTTCTCGCCGTCGCCCAGGCCCAGCACCAGCGGCGAGCCGGCGCGCGCGCCGATGACGCGGTGCGGCTCGTCGCGGCAGAACACGGCGATCGCGTACGCGCCCTTGAGGCGGACGACGGCGCGCTGCACGGCGTCGAACAGGTCGCCGTCGTACAGGTGGTTGACCAGGTGGGCGATGACCTCGGTGTCGGTCTGGCTCTGGAAGCGGAAGCCCTTGGCCTTGAGTTCCTCGCGCAGCTCGTCGTGGTTCTCGATGATGCCGTTGTGCACGAGCGCGATGCGCGCGCTGCGCTCCGCGTCGGCCGGGCTGACGGCCGTGTCGGCGTCCTGCGTGCCCGAGAAGTGCGGGTGCGCGTTGTGCACCGCCGGCGCGCCGTGCGTGGCCCAGCGCGTGTGCGCGATGCCGGTGCCCGAGGCCACGTGGTCGGCGGCGATCTGCTCCTGCAGTTCGGCCACGCGCGCCGTGCTGCGGGTGCGGCGCAGGACGCCGTCCTGGTGCACCGCGACGCCGCAGGAGTCGTAGCCGCGGTACTCCAGCCGCTTCAGGCCTTCGACGAGGATGGGGACGATGTTGCGGGTGCTGACGCCGGCGACGATGCCACACATGGGAGGACTCCTGGAACGGATTGCGGTGATGCGATGGACAGAATCCTAGGAGTCATGATGGGATCGATGGTTGCAAATTAAATCGATGATTGAATGAATATTGCGTTTCTTTGGCTATGTGCCTGAAAAGTTCATAATCAACGAATGAGTGAAATAAAAGATCGAGGAAGGGCGGGGGAAGACGACCCCGATGACATCGACCGCCGCCTGCTCGACCTGCTGCAGGCCGACGCCAGCCGCACCAACCAGGCCCTGGCCGAGGCCGCGGGCATCTCGCCGGCCACCGCGCTGCGCCGCGTGCGCCGCCTGACCGAGGCCGGCGTCATCGAGCGCCAGGTCGCGCTGCTCGCGCCGCGCCTGTTCGACGAGGGCCTGACCGCCATCGCCGAGGTCTCGCTCGACCGCCAGGCCGTCGAGCTGCTGGACGCCTTCGAGGCGCGCGCCGCGGCCGAGCCCGGCGTGCAGCAGTGCTACCGCGTCTCGCCCGGCCCCGACTTCGTGCTGGTCGCCTGGGTGCCCGACATGGCGGCCTGGAGCGCGCTGGTGCAGCGCCTGTTCACGCAGGACGCCAACGTGCGCAACGTGAAGACCTATTTCAGCGTCAGGCGCGCCAAGTTCGAGCCGCGCATCGCGCTGGCGCCGCGCTCAAGCTGAAGGTGCCGCTTGCCGATAACCCGCGCAGGGGACGCCCGCCCCGGGCCGGTCCGCCGGAATCGCGCATGCGCCTGCTCGCCGCCTTCGTCCTGTTCGCCGCCGGTGCCGCGCATGCGGCCGGCGTGCCGTCGTTCGCGCTGCCGCCGTGCGACCAGGCGGTCCGCTTCACGGCCGACTGGTTCCCCGAGCCGTCGCAGGAGTTCGACAAGACCTCCGCCTTCCTCGTCAGGCAGGGCGCGCCCGCCACCGAGGGCGTGACCGCGCTCGGCCTGGTCACGGTGGACAACGAGATCGCGGTGCTGCCCGAGACGCGCTGCCGCGGGCTGACGGTGTCGCTGCGCTTCGCGCATCCCGTGCTGCGCGTGATCCGCGACCTGCCGCCGGGCACCTGCGCCCATGCGCACGTCCTGCGCCACGAGTACACCCACGTGCGCATCTACCGCGAGATGGCGCGCCAGTTCCGCGCGCTCGCCTACCCGTTCCCGGACGCGGCCACGCCCGAGCTCGTGCTGCGCTACGCGAAGCAGCAGCTCGCGCAGCTGCAGGAGGCGCAGCGGCAGTTCGACAGTCCCGAGGAATACGCGGCCAATCTCAGTGCATGCAAGGGCGAGATCCCGCGCCTGCTCGCGGCCGCGCGCAAGTAGCGCGCCTCAGGGACAACCACGACGGCTCGCTGCCGGCGCGTTGATATCCTCGGCGCACTCATCGAAGGCGCGACCGTGCACCGCTCACGGATCAAGGCGTCCGCGTTTCGTCAATCCTGGGAGGATCTCTTGAACATCCGCAATCTGCTGGCCGGCATCGCCGTGGCCATGTCGCTCGCCGCGTGCCAGACCACGCCGCCGCAAAACCCCATCGCGCTCACCAAGGAAGGCCTGGCCGCCCAGAAGGGCCGCGTGGCGGTGGGCATCCGCATCGCCAAGCCCGACCTGTACCTGCCGGGCGCGAGCTGCCTGCTGTGCCTCGGCGCGGCCACGGTCGCGAACTCCTCGCTCAACACCTATGTCAAGACGCTCAAGACCGACGAGCTGCTGCAGGTGCGCGCGGACATCGTCGAGAGCCTGCGCAAGAAGGGCATGGACGCCGTCGCGCTGGACGCCCCGATCGATCTCGACAAGCTGCCCGACCTGAAGCTGGGCAAGAACATGGCGACCAAGGACTTCAGCCCGATCGCCAAAAGCTTCGATCACCTGGTCGTGATCAACGTGCAGCAGATCGGCTTCGTGCGGAACTACGCTGCCTACGTGCCCACCAGCGACCCGAAGGCCACGCTGTCGGCCTTCGCGTTCATGGTCGACATGAAGACCAACGCCTACGAGTGGTACGACCACCTCACCATCACCCGCGGCGCCGACGGGGCCTGGGACGAGGCCCCTTCGTTCCCCGGCCTGACCAACGCCTACTTCCAGACCGTGGAGCAGGCCAAGGACCGCATGAAGGGTCCGTTCGCGCAATGACCCGCGGCATCGCCCCGAAGCGGGGCTGGCGCGGGGGTGTCGCCGGGGTGTTGTCGCTGGCGCTCGCGTGGCCGGCGGGCGCGCAGGACGCCGCTGGCGCGCCGGCGTCCGCTGCTTCCGTGCCCGCATCCGCACAGGCCCCCGGCGAGCGCGAGAGGCTCCCGGCCTGGACGCTCGCGACCTTGCCC
>DASQCX010000086.1:0-1812 GCA_035634455.1 Burkholderiaceae bacterium | reverse complement strand
CTGGTGGACAAGTCGCTGGTGGTCACCGACAACGACCCCGGTCGCCCAACGCGGTACCGGCTGCTGGAGACGGTGCGCCAGTACGCGGCCGAGAAATTGGGGGAGTCCGGCGAGGCGGATGCCGTGCGGTCGCGTCACCGCGACCATTACACGTCGATGGCGGCCGGGCTCGACGCGCCGGCCGGCAGTGAGTATGAGCAGCGGGTCGAGCAGGCCGAAATCGAGATGGACAATCTGCGCGCGGCGTTCGGGTGGAGCCGGGAAAACTTCGATGTCGAGCTGGCGTTGGCGCTGGCGTCGTCGCTGCAGCCGCTGTGGCTCGGGCGGGGCCGCATCCTAGAAGGGCTGGCCTGGTTTGACGCTGCCCTCACCGATCGCGACGCCGAGCACGCGGAGGTGGCGGCTGCGGTGCGCGCGCGGGCATTCGCTGACAACGCCGTGCTCGCCACCTGGGCCGGCGCCGCCGTCGGCATGGATCAGGCCGAACAGGCCCTGGCGATGGCGCGCGAGGTCGATGATCCGGCCCTGCTGGCCCGCGTGCTGACCGCCTGCGGCATTGTCGCCGTCTCCAACGCCAAGCTGGCAGGGCCGTACTTGGCCGAGGCGATCGGCGTGGCCCGCGCACTAGGCGACCGGTGGAGGCTCAGCCAGATCCTCGCGTGGCAGGCAAGCGAGGCACTCGTCGTGGGTGACCTGATTGCGGCGCGCGCGGCGGCCGAAGAAGGACGCGACCTCGCGGATGCGATCGGTGACCGGCTCGACTCGCGGCGGTGCCGCAGTTACCTCGGTTGGCCACAGCTGTGGCAGGGCGATCTGGCCGGCGCCGCCGCAGAATTCGGCGCGGTCGCCACCGAGGCCGAGCTAGCTCACGATGTGATCCAAAAGGCGTATAGCCTCGCGGGTCAGGGCTTCGCACTGGCGCACCAGGGTGACACGAGCACGGCTCGGGCCGCCGCGGACGCAGCCATCGAGTCCGCGTCCGAGCTGGGCGAGATCTTCGCGGGCGTCGGCTACGCGGCGTTGACACACGCGGCCCTGGCCGCCGGTGATGCTGCGACTGCGCAGACGGCGAGCGAGGCGGCCTGGCAGCACCTGAGTGTCCTGCCCGGGTCGGCGGCCGTACTGCGCGCCAACAATGCGGAGGCCGCGCTCGCGGGCGGGGATCTCGTCGCGGCCCGCCGCTGGGCCGACGACGCCGTCACGACCACGACGGGCTGGCAGCTGATGCTGGCGCTGATCACGCGCGCCCGGGTCGCGCTCGCACAGGGTGACGTGGAGCATGCCGAGCGCGACACCCATGACGCGCTCGCGCGCGCCGCCGAAGATGCGGCGCACCTGGTCATTCCCGACATCCTCGAATGCCTCGCCATTCTGGCCGGGGACGGCGGCGGCCACCGCGAAGCCGCGCGGCTTTTTGGCGCGGCAGACGCGATCCGCGAGCGTATGGGCACGGTCCGCTTCAAGATCTGGGACGTAGGCTACGAAGCCTCGGTGGCCGCGGTTCGTGATGCCTTGGGCGAGCAGGACTTTGAATCTGCGTGGGCCGAGGGCGCCGCCATGTCCACCGAGGAGGCGATCGCCTATGCGCAGCGCGGCCGCGGCGAACGCAAACGACCCACTAGCGGCTGGGGGTCGCTGACCCCGGCCGAGCTGGAGGTCGTGCAGCTGGTCGGCGAGGGACTGCCCAATGAGGACATCGCGACCCGGCTTTTCGTCTCACCGCGCACCGTGCAGGACCATCTCACCCACATCTACACCAAGCTGGGCCTCACTTCCCGCATGCAGCTCGCGCAAGAGGCAGCCCGCCACGCA
>DASQCX010000085.1:0-2641 GCA_035634455.1 Burkholderiaceae bacterium | reverse complement strand
GCCAGCGGTGGCGGGGAGTGGGCGTGCTGCGGGCCATGGGCGCTTCCTGCTGTGCCCTGCGTCAGGCAAGTCGCACGCCCATCGGTGGGCGCGCCGCTTGCCGTTGCGGGCCCATCATGACCGCCGACACCTTCGCTACCGCCGCGCCGCGGCACGCCGCCGCCGCGCCGCGCGACCACGCCGACGGCTTGCGGCAACGCCTGGCCCGACGCCTGCACGACCTGCTGATCATGGGCATCGCCGGCCCGCTCGCGGGCGCGTGCGCGATCGTCGCGCTGCACTTCGCGCTGGGCCCGCAGCCCGGCGGCAGCGCCTTCGAGACGGCGCGCCAGCGCGAGGCCGCGCGCGTGCTGGCGATCCTCGAGGACCGCTGGCCCGCCACGGCGCGGCACGACATCGCGCAGGCGCCGGAGCCCGGCCTGCCGGAGCTGACCGCGGCCGACTTCCGCGAAGTCAAGCCCACGCCATCGGCGCGCCACATGGCTGACTGGGTCGTCGCGCGCCACGACAACGGCCGCATGCCGTTCATGGTGCTGGACAAGCGCGACGCGCGCCTGTACCTGTTCAAGCCCAACGGCGAGCTGATCGATCAGACGCCCGTGCTGCTGGGCGCCGCGCACGGCGACGACACCTTCCCGGGTATCGGCGACGTGCCCATCGACGAGGTCAAGCCGTACCAGCGCACGACCGCCGCCGGCCGCTTCGTGACGCGCCCCGGCCTGGACGCCGACCGCACCGACGTCGTCTGGCTGGACTACGACGCGGCGCTGGCGATGCACCGCGTCATCAACAAGGTCAAGTCCGAGCGCCGGCTGCAGCGCCTGGCCTCGCCGAATCCGAAGGCGCGGCGCATCTCGTGGGGCTGCATCAACATCCCGATCGCGTTCTTCGACACCTACATCTCGCCGGTGTACGGCAAGCGCTCCGGCGTGACCTACGTCATCCCCGAGCGCAAGAGCTTCACCGAAGTGTTCGAGCGCGCGCCCGCCGACGCGCAGCCGATGACGACGTCGATGGAGACGCTGGCGCCGAGGGACGTCGGCCAGCGCTAGCGGGGACGCCGTGGCCGGCCGTCGCGCGCCCGGGACCGATTCGTCCGTCTTCGCGCCGCGCGCCGACATGACGCCCGCGCAACAGTGCCTGGCGCACCCGCGCGCGTTCGCGTGGCGGGTGCTGAGCGGGTTCCGCGCCAACCAGGGGCTGCTGCTGGCCGGCGCCGTCGCCTACTACGCGCTGCTGTCCATCGTGCCGCTGCTGATCCTGAGCGTGATCGCGCTGGCGCACGTCATTCCCGAGCACGAACTGCTGGCCACCATCGGCCGCTATCTCGCGTGGCTGGTGCCCGGGCAGTCCGGCGCGGTGGTCGCCGAGCTGCGCGGCTTCCTCGACCACCGCGACGTCGTCGGCTGGGTGCTGCTGCTGACGATGCTGTTCTTCAGCTCGCTGGCCTTCGCGGTGCTGGAGAACGCGCTGTCGGTGATCTTCGTGCACCGCATCGTCGACCGCCGGCGCTCGTGGATCCTGAAGCTGCTGCTGCCCTACGCGTACGTCGCCTGCCTGGCGGTCGGGCTGCTGCTGGTGACGCTGGTGGCCGGCGCGCTGGAGAACCTGGGGGAGTATTCGGTGACGCTGTTCGGCCACCGGTTGCCGCTGGGCCGCTTCTCGGGCGTGCTGCTGTACCTGCTGGGGCTGTTCGGCGAGGTGGTGCTGCTGACGTCGATCTACGTGGTGATGCCCGCCGGACGGCTCGACATCCGGCATGCGCTGCTGGGCGCGGTCTCGGCGGTGCTGCTGTGGGAGATCACGCGCCACTTCCTCGTCTGGTATTTCGCCACGCTGTCGCAGGTGGGCGTGGTCTACGGCTCGATGACCACCACCATCGTCGTGCTGCTGAGCCTGGAACTGGGCGCGACGCTGGTGCTGCTGGGCGCCCAGGTGATCTCGGAATACGAACGGCTGCTGGCCCACGCGCCGCGGCCGCCGCCGGCCGACCTGGTGCTCCACGAGCGCTGAACGGCCGTCCCGCCCGGCGGCGGTACACGCCAGCCCGGCAGTCGTGCGGTAAAAGCTACCGATTCGCCGTGTCGGGCGGGCCCTCCGCGTGCCTCGTGCAGACCTGAGCCGCGTGTGCCTACGCCCGGTGAAACACGCTCGCAGTGCGATGCCGCGATGTAGGACTTGTCTGGCACGGAAACTGCTGAACAGCTGCCGCGAACAGCGCGCCTGGACAGGCGTGCCGCCGGTCATCGACCCTGGAGATCGACCCTCATGACGATCATGGAGACCCGTCCGTCGACGGCGGAGGCAGCCGCCGAGATGCAACTCCTGCTGGGCGCGCTGGCGCAGTTGCGCAAGGGCGATCCCAACGTGCGGCTGCCGCTGCACTGGACGGGCGTCGCGGGCCGCGTGGCGGACGCGTTCAACGAGGTCGTCGAGCTCAACGCCAGCATGGCCGAGGAACTGGCGCGGCTGCGCCAGGTGGTGGGCAAGGAGGGCAAGCTCAAGCAGCGCGCGTCCCTGCGCGGCGCGCGCGGCCTCTGGTCGGAGTCGATCGACTGCATCAACGCGCTGATCGACGACCTCGTGCATCCGACCAGCGAGGTGGCGCGCGTGATCGGCGCCGTCGCGCAAGGCGACCTCA
>DASQCX010000084.1:0-2079 GCA_035634455.1 Burkholderiaceae bacterium | reverse complement strand
GTAGCCGAGCACCAGGCAGCACAGCGTGACCAGCGCGCTGATGCCGAAGGTGCGCAGCAGGATGCCGCCGAACACGCGCTGGTCGGGGGCGACGCGCTCGATCGCGCCCCGGGCGTCGCGGCGCAGGTCGACGGCGGTCAGCAGGTAGTCGGGCGTCCAGCGCGAGCCGTTCTTGGCGATCGCCTCCCAGTACGCGGCCTCGCCCCAGCGGGCGTCGAGCGCCAGCAGCTTGTCCTTGATCGCGGCCGCGGGCGTCGCGGCGCTGGTGCCTTCCAGCGGCAGCGCGCGATAGGTGCCCATGACGAGCGAGCGGGCGCCGGGCTTCTCGCTGTTGAGGCGGCGGGCCAGCGCGCCCGCGTCGGCGCTGTCGGACAACGCGCCGAGGTCGGCCACGATGGCGGCGAACGCCGCGGGCCCGGGCGCGTCCGCATGCTTCCAGCCCTGCAGCGCGACGACCGTGCGCGGCAGCGCCCGCGCGACCTCCGGGTTCTCGACCGCGCGCTTGAGCAGCGCGGCGATCGGCACCAGGAAGGTCAGCAACAGGAACAGCAGCAGCGGCAGCGTCAGCGCGAACGCGCGCCACTGGCGGCGCCGCCCCGCGCGCGCGAGCGCGCGACGCAACGCCGCCGCGTCGGCGGCGGCCGGCGGCGAGGGGGCGGCGATGGCGGTGCTCATGGCGCGTGCGATGTCGGCGACGAGGCGACCCGGGCCGGCGTCAGTTGGTGGCCCAGGACGCGAAGCGCTTCTCGAGATCCTCGCCCTGGTCGGCCCAGAATTTCAGGTTGAACTGCAGCGCGTCCTTCGCGTTGGCGGGCGACGTCGGCAGGTTGGCCAGCGTCTTGGCGTCCAGCTTGGCCAGCGCGTGCTTGTTGGTGGGGCCGTACGCGATGTTCTTCGCGTACTCCGCCTGCGCGTCGGCCGTGCTGGCGAAGGCGATGAACTTCAGCGCGGCGTCCTTGTTCGGGTCACCCTTGGGGATCACCCAGTAGTCGAGGTCGTAGATGCCGCCGATCCAGCCGATCTGCAGGTGCTTGCCTTCGCGGTTCGCGGCGTCGATGCGGCCGTTGAACACCGTGGTCATGACGACGTCGCCCGCGACGAGGAACTGCGGCGGCTGCGCGCCGGCCTCCCACCACTGGATGTTCGACTTCAGCTCGCCCAGCTTCCTGAAGGCCCGGTCGGCGCCCTCCTTCGTGGCGAGCACCTTGTAGACGTCCGCGGGCTTGACGCCGTCGGCCATGAGCGCGAACTCCAGGTTGTAGCGCGCGCCCTTGCGCAGGCCGCGCTTGCCGGGGAATTTCTTGGTATCCCAGAAGTCGGCCCAGGTCTTGGGCCCCGTCTTGAGCTTGTCGCCGTCCCAGGCCATCACGGTGGACCACACGAAGATGCCGATGCCGCAGTCGGTGACCGCCGCCGGCAGGAAGTCGGCCTTGTTGCCGACCTTGACCCAGTCCAGCCTCTCGAACAGGCCTTCGTCGCAGCCGCGCGCCACGTCGGGCGACTCCACCTCCACCGCGTCCCACGTGACGTTCTTGCTGTCGACCATCACCTTGATCTTGGCCTGCTCGCCGTTGTATTCGACGGCCACGACCTTGGTGCCGGTCTTCTCGTACGGCTCGTAGAACGCCTTCTTCTGCGCGTTGGCGTTGGCGCCGCCGAAGTTCACGACGGTGAGCTGCTTCTGGGCCAGCGCCGGCAGGCAGGCGAACGCGGCCAGCGCGACGACCAGGGAGGACGGTTTCAGCATGGGACGTTTCTCCGTAGGACTAGGTTGCGAAGGCCCGTCGCGCGTCAGAGGTAGACGCGCGTCAGGTCGGGGGGGAACTCGAGCCAGACCTCGTCGCCCGGCCGCGGGATGGCGGCGGCCGACAGCGCCAGCTTGGCGACCGCGGGCTCCTGGCCGTCGCCGACGTGGCACATCAGCCGCAGGTGGTCGCCGAAGTAGACGATGCTGCGCACCTGCGCCGGCAGCACGTTGGCCTGCGCCGCCGGCACCGCGGCGTGCACGACGAGCCGCTCCGGCCGGATGCCCGCGACGACTTCCGCGCCGACCGCCGCGCCGTTGACGTCGACTCCGGC
>DASQCX010000083.1:0-2550 GCA_035634455.1 Burkholderiaceae bacterium | reverse complement strand
TGTCGCGCTCGAAGAAGGTCCACCACGAATAGCCGACGTCGGCCCAGCGCGCCTTCACGCGCTCGATGATGGCTTGGGTTTCTGCGCGCGTCTCGGGCTGGCCGGAGATGTAGCGCATGACCTCGGGGTCGGCGTTGAGCGCGTTGAGGCCGTCGAGGTGGGCGTCGGCCATGGGCTCGAGACGGAGGCGGGCGGTGGTGAGGATCGTCATGCAGCGGCGGGGTATCGGGCGTGTCGCGGAGTATGGATCATCGTTCGAGGGGGCTCACACGGCGCGGTGATCGGCGGCGTCAAGAACTCCTGACGCACCTGCCTTTGCGCGAAAGCGTGAAAAGCGTCGCGGTTTCCCTGGTGTTCCGACGATTTTGTAGGAAGTTCGCCGACATGCGGTCTGGCGCGGAGCCGACTACAGATTCGCGGGGGCGAGTCCTACAGTTCGCTCCATGGACGGACGGCTGCCTCGCGGCCTCGTCCAGGCCAACCCAGGAGTCCTTTCATGCAAGCCTCGACCTGCTCGAACCCGTTCGTGATGATGACCGATCCGGAGACGATCCTGCTCGCCGTCGAGCGCTCGGAACGCCTGAATCGCCTGAGCCGCAAGGTCTACCGCCCGCTGGATCGCCCGCTGATCCCGAAGGTCGGCGCGACCAAGGACCTGGCCGATTTCGACAGCGCGATCGACTCGGCGATCGAGGACGATTCCAGCGCGGACTGAACGCGCAGCGAAAAAAAACGGACGCCCCTGAAGGCGTCCGAAGCTGAGCTGAACCCAGCGCTCCCGAAAACGACCGGCGCACCACGCACCGGTCGACACACACTCGTTACCATGCCGAGGCGGGCTAGCCCCTGGCCCGGCAGCAGCGACCCTGCATTCGGGGTTGGAGAGGGTGGATCGGGATTGGTTCCGTGGATCCGATGAAATGCGACTGCGTCATCGCCGGCGGCGGTCCGGCGGGGATGATGCTGGGCTTCCTGCTCGCCCGTTCGGGCGTGGACGTGGTCGTGCTGGAAAAGCACGCGGACTTCCTGCGCGACTTCCGCGGCGACACCATCCACCCGTCGACGCTGGACGTCATGCACGAGCTGGGCCTGCTCGACGACTTCCTGCGCCGCCCGCACGACGAGCTGCGCGACATCGCGGTGCGCGTCGGCGCCGAGCAGGCGCGGATCGCCGACTTCCGCCACGTGCCCACCCATTGCAAGTTCCTGGCGATGATGCCGCAGTGGGACTTCCTCGACTTCCTGGCCGAGCACGCCCGCAGGCTGCCGTCGTTCCGTCTCCTGATGCGGGCCGAGGCCACGGCGCTCGTCTCGGCGAACGGCCGCGTCGCGGGCCTGCGCGCGCGCACGCCCGAGGGCGAGCGCGAGATCCGCGCGGCGCTGGTGGTCGGCGCCGACGGCCGCCACTCGACGATCCGTGCGCAGGCCGGCCTCGAGACGCAGGACCTCGGCGCGCCGATGGACGTGATGTGGCTGCGCGTCTCGCGCGTGCCCGGCGACCCGCCCGACCTGTTCGGCCAGGTCGACGCCGGCCGCATGCTGGTGATGATCGCGCGCGGCGACTACTGGCAGTGCGCGCTGCTGATCCCCAAGGGCTCGGACGCCGCCGTGCGGGCACGCGGGCTGGCGGCGTTGCACGATTCCATCCTGGGGCTGTCGCCGTGGCTGGGCGACCGCGTGAAGGAGCTCGTCGACTGGGACCAGGTCAAGCTGCTGTCGGTCACGGTCGACCGGCTGCGCGAGTGGGCCAAGCCGGGGCTGCTGTGCATCGGCGACGCCGCGCACGCGATGTCGCCGATCGGCGGCGTGGGCATCAACCTGGCCGTGCAGGACGCGGTGGCCGCGGCGCGGCTGCTGGCCGGGCCGCTGCGCGAGCACGCGCTCGATCTGGCGGCGCTGCAGCGCGTGCAGCAGCGGCGCGAGTGGCCGATGCGGGTGGTGCAGGGCATGCAGCTGGCGATGCAGGACCGGCTGATCCGGCCCATCCTCGCCGCCGACGGGCCCGTGCGCATGCCCTGGTTCCTGCGCTTGCTGGGGCGCTTCGCGCTGCTGCGCCGCATCCCGGCCTGGTTCATCGGCGTTGGCGTGCGCCCGGAGCATGTCGGCTGAACGGCCGGCCCAGAGGACTACAGCCCGATCGCCGACAGCATCAGGAAGGCCGCGAACAGCACGA
Source organism: Burkholderiaceae bacterium (assembly GCA_035634455.1). Classification (GTDB taxonomy): domain Bacteria; phylum Pseudomonadota; class Gammaproteobacteria; order Burkholderiales; family Burkholderiaceae_C; genus Scleromatobacter. Next base: position 377 of record DASQCX010000083.1, on the reverse strand, counting down.
AGTGCGTGAGGCCCTCGATGGCGTTGGTCTCGCCGTCGTGGATGTTGATCGTGGCCACCAGCAGCGTCAGCAGCGTCATGACCATCTGCGGCGCGGTCAGCGCCATCGTGATCGGGTGGTGCGTGGCGAGCGCCAGAGCCTCGATCACCGGCACCGTCAGGATGACCGTCGCGAGCGAGGCGCCGAGCGCGATGTTGACCACCGGCTGCATGCGGTTGGCCAGCGCGGCGCGCAGCGCGGTGAGGATCTCGGGGCTGGCCGAGATCGTCGCCACCACCAGCGGCGCGACGATGGGCGGCGCGCCGGTGCCGGCCAGGCCGGTCTCGAGCGTCTTGGCCATCACCTCCGACAGCAGGCCGATCAGCGCGATGCCGACG
>DASQCX010000082.1:0-8281 GCA_035634455.1 Burkholderiaceae bacterium | reverse complement strand
TCGACGCCGAAGTCGCCCAGCTTCTTCTCGATCATGCGGCTGGTCATCTCCAGCGACTCGGGCGTGACCGTGGGCTCCGAGCGCGCGGGCGCGGCGTCGAGCAGGTCGACCTGCGGCAGCTTGTTGTCGTGCAGTTCGACGAACAGCGGCTTCTGGCGCTCGCGCTGCACGCGCTTGGACTCGACCACCTGCACGATCTCGGGCTCGATCACGATGGGCGCGTGCTGCACGTCCTCGATGCGCACCTCGTCGACCTGCTGCTCGCGCTCGCGCAGCGCGATCTCGCCGATGCGCTCGTCCTCGGCGCGCTCGCGGGCGACGGCGCGGTGCTCGCGGCGGCCGTCGATCCAGCCGCCGATGCCGTCGGCCAGCCGCACCCACGAGAAGCGCAGCGCGCCGGACATGCCCAGCAGGAGCAGCGCGATCCACAGCACGCCGGAGCCGACGAAGCCCAGCCAGTGCATCGACAGCGGCCCGAGGAAGTAGCCCAGGATGCCGCCCGAATGCCCGCCGGGCACGCGCGGCTCCCAGGTATAGAGCCGCGTCCATTCGAGCGCCGTGCTGGCGCACAGCAGCAGCACGAGGCCGCCCCAGAAGCGCAGGCGCGGGAAGCGCGGCTCGGGCTCGGCCGGCTCGTCCACGCCCGCCAGCGCGCGCGAGCCGCGCGCCAGTTTGCGCAAGGCCTGCAGCAGGCCCACCAGCGGCAGCCACGACACGGAGGCGCCCAGGCACAGCAGCGCGACGTCCGACAGCAGCGCGCCGGGCCGGCCCAGCAGGTTCAGCACGGGACCGCCGTCGCCCGACGTGGTGAAACCGGGATCGCTCGCGTGGTGCGTGGCCAGCGACAGCGCCACGCCCGTCCACGCGACGAGGCCGGCGAGCGCGGCCAGGCGCTGCTTCCAGACCGCGCGCGGCGCGGGAGCGCCGGATTCGGACGCAGTGCGGGAAAAAGCGGAAAACTTCGGGAGAGCGAGGCTCAAATCACTGCCTTCAAACCGGGAACGTCCCCCAGTTTATGCCTCCGCGCGCTCAACTCTTGCGATTCTGGATCTTGAGGGAGCCGTCTTCCTGCGTCTCGATGATGCCGCGCTCCTCGAGATCCTTCATCACGCGGCTGACCATCTCGCGCGAGGCGCCGACGATCTTGGCCATGTCCTGGCGCGAGACCTTGGACTTGATGACCTTCTCGCCGTCGATGTCCTCGGCCATGTCGAGCAGCGTGCGCGCGACGCGGCCGTAGACGTCCAGCAGCGCCAGCGACTCGATCTGGCGGTCGGCGCTGCGCAGGCGCGTGACCAGGCCGCGCATGATCGCGTACGACAGGCTGGAGTTCTCGGGCAGGCAGCGCGCGAACTCGGCGCGGCCCAGGATCAGCACGTCGCACTGCAGTTCGCAGCGCACCGTGGCGGAGTGGGGTTCGTTGTCGATGAGGCTCATCTCGCCGACGTAGTCGCCGGCGTTGAGCACCGCCAGGATCACCTCGCGGCCGCGCGGGTCGGAAGTCGTGACGCGGGCCCGGCCGCTGAGCAGGATGAAGAGCGCGTTGCTCTTCTTGCCCTGCTCGACGACCAGTTCGCCGCGCCGGAAGCGGCGCTTGACGACGCCGTCCGCCACCACGCGTGCCTGATCTGTCGTCAGCATCGAGAAGAGCGGAACGCGTCGGATCAGGTCCAGATTCGAGAGCATCGACATGCAAAAACCTTTCGCAAATCCCTTGGAACGTTGAGCCCTGCATCGCCTGCGGCCGGCGGGGGCCGGCCGGCATCCCTACAATCGCGGATGCAGTCTGTCATGTGACATTGTGCCGTCCATTTCGCAATTTCCGAGCGCGCAACCGTAATGAGTAACTCTGAGAACCCTTCCAACCACGCCCAGGTGCTGATCCTCGGTTCCGGCCCGGCGGGGTATACGGCGGCCCTTTACGCGGCCCGCGCCAACCTCAAGCCGATGCTGGTCACCGGCCTCGCCCAGGGTGGGCAGCTCATGACCACCACCGAGGTGGACAACTGGCCGGCCGACGTCGCCGGCGTCCAGGGCCCCGACCTGATGGCCCGTTTCCTGGCCCACGCCGAACGCTTCGACACCAGGATCGTGTTCGATCACGTCAACAAGGTCGACTTCAGCCAGCGCCCGTTCAGGTTGACCGGCGACTCCGGCACCTACACCTGCGACGCCCTGATCATCGCCACCGGCGCCTCGGCCAAGTACCTCGGCCTGCCGTCGGAGGAGTCGTTCATGGGCCGCGGCGTCAGCGGCTGCGCCACCTGCGACGGGTTCTTCTACCGCGGCGAGGAGGTCTGCGTGGTCGGCGGCGGCAACACGGCCGTCGAGGAGGCGCTGTACCTGTCCAACATCGCCCGCAAGGTGCACCTGATCCACCGCCGCGCCAAGTTCCGCGCCGAGGCGGTGCTGATCGACAAGCTGATGCAGAAGGCCCAGGAAGGCAAGATCCAGCTGCACCTGGACCAGACCCTGGACGAGGTGCTGGGCGACCAGACCGGCGTCACCGGCGTGCGCACGAAGTCCGTCGAGGGCGAGGCCACCGCCGAGATCCCGGTCAAGGGCTGCTTCATCGCGATCGGCCACCACCCGAACACCAACATCTTCCAGGGCCACCTGGAGATGAAGGACGGCTACATCCTGACCAAGACGGGCAGCGAGGGCTTCGCCACCCAGACCAGCATCCCGGGCATCTTCGCCGCCGGCGACGTCCAGGACCACGTCTACCGCCAGGCGATCACCTCGGCCGGCACCGGCTGCATGGCCGCGCTCGACGCCCAGCGCTACCTCGAATCGCTCAGCTGAAGCGCCGCCGCTCCGGGGCCGGCCACCCCGGAATCGATGCATCCCGGGCCGCCGGCGGTCCGGAGTTGGCATTTCCCCCGATTTCGGCGTAGAATCATCGGTTCCCTTGGGAGCCAGCCGCCCTTTTGGCGTATGTGCCGGCTTTCCAACCCGGAGCGCATGGTGCGCCCGGGCGATATCGAAGGAGAGCTTCATGGCTCGTGTCTGCCAAGTGACGGGTAAGCACCCGATGACGGGAAACAACGTTTCCCACGCCAACAACCGCACCAAGCGCCGTTTCCTGCCCAACCTGCAGAACCGCCGCATCTGGGTCGAGAGCGAGAACCGCTTCGTGCGCCTGCGCATCACGACCGCCGCGCTGCGACTGATCGACAAGAACGGCATCGACGCCGTCCTCGCCGACCTGCGCGCCAAGGGCGAACTCTAATCACTACAGGAGACACACACCATGGCTGCCAAGGGTGGACGCGAAAAGATCAAGCTGGAATCGACCGCGGGTACGGGTCATTTCTACACCACGAACAAGAACAAGAAGACGACGCCTGAAAAGCTCGAATTCATGAAGTTCGATCCGAAGGCGCGCAAGCACGTCCTGTACAAGGAAATCAAGCTGCGCTGATCGGCTGGAGACCGCGGCACGCTGCCGCATCCCCGCATCGAAGGCCGCCTCCGGGCGGCTTTCTGCTTTTTGGGCGCCGGGCTGCAAGCCTCTCGCCGGTTGCATGAAAAAGGCCGCCTCGACGGGCGGCCTTCTCGTTCCCGCGGGCGGGAATCGCCTTACTTGAGCGCCTTGTAGCGCACGCGCTTCGGACGCGCGCCTTCCTCGCCGAGGCGCTTCTTCTTGTCGGCCTCGTACTCCTGGTAATTGCCGTCGAAGAACACCCACTGCGAGTCGCCTTCGCAGGCCAGGATGTGGGTGGCAATGCGGTCGAGGAACCAGCGGTCGTGGCTGATGACCATGATCGAGCCGGCGAACTCCAGCAGCGCGTCTTCCAGCGCGCGCAGGGTTTCGACGTCGAGGTCGTTGGACGGCTCGTCCAGCATCAGGACGTTGCCGCCCTGGATCAGCGTCTTGGCCAGGTGCAGCCGGCCGCGCTCGCCGCCGGACAGTTGACCGACGAGCTTCTGCTGGTCGTTGCCCTTGAAGTTGAAGCGGCCGATGTAGGCGCGCGAGGGCATCACGAACTTGCCGACCGTCAGGTTGTCGAGGCCGCCGGAGACGTCCTGCCACACCGTCTTCGCGTCCTGCAGTTCCGAGCGGGACTGGTCGACGAAGGCCATCTTCACGGTCTTGCCGATGGCCACCGTGCCGGAATCGGGCTGCTCCTTGCCGGCGATCATGCGGAACAGCGTCGACTTGCCGGCGCCGTTCGGGCCGATGATGCCGACGATGGCGCCCGCGGGCACCTTGAAGCTGAGGTTGTCGATCAGCTGGCGGTCGCCAAAGCCCTTGCTGACGTTCGTGAATTCGATGACTTCATTGCCCAGGCGGTCGGCCACGGGGATGAAGATCTCGTTGGTCTCGTTGCGCTTCTGGTAGTCGAAGTCCGACAGCTCCTCGAAGCGCGCCATGCGGGCCTTGGACTTGGCCTGGCGACCCTTGGGGTTCTGGCGCACCCACTCGAGTTCCTTCTTCATCGCCTTGGTGCGCGCGTCCTCGGTCTTCTGCTCCTGCTCCAGGCGCTGCTCCTTCTGCAGCAGCCACTCGGAGTAGTTGCCCTTGTACGGCAGGCCACGGCCGCGGTCCAGTTCCAGGATCCACTCGGCGGCGTTGTCGAGGAAGTAGCGATCGTGGGTGATGGCCACGACGGTGCCGGAGAAGCGCTGCAGGAACTGTTCCAGCCAGTCCACGGACTCGGCGTCCAGGTGGTTGGTGGGTTCGTCGAGCAGCAGCATGTCGGGCTTGGACAGCAGCAGGCGGCACAGCGCGACGCGGCGCTTGTCGCCGCCGGACAGGTTGCCGATGACGGCGTCCCAGGCCGGCAGGCGCAGCGCGTCGGCGGCGATCTCGAGCTGGTGCTCGACGTTGTCGGAGCCGGCTGACGAGATGATGGCCTCGAGCTCGGCCTGTTCGGCGGCCAGCTTGTCGAAGTCGGCGTCCTCGTGGCCGTACTCGATGTAGACCTCCTCCAGGCGCTTCTTGGCGGCCAGCACGCCGCCCATGCCTTCCTCGACCGACTCGCGCACGGTCTGGTCTTCCTTGAGCTGGGGCTCCTGCGGCAGGTAGCCGATGTTCAGGCCGGGCATCGGCGTGGCCTCGCCTTCGAACTCCTTGTCGACGCCGGCCATGATCTTGAGCAGCGTGGACTTGCCCGAGCCGTTGAGGCCCAACACGCCGATCTTGGCGCCGGGGAAGAAACTGAGCGAAACGCCCTTGAGGATCTCTCGCTTCGGCGGAACGATCTTGCCGAGGCGATTCATCGTGAAAACGTACTGTGCCATCTGGGTGACCTGCGAAAGAGATGGGAGGGAGGCGCGAAATCGCGGGCGGCGCCGGACTTCGGAAATGCACGCGGCCCGGAAACTCGCGTGGCGCGAATCACCGGGCCGACAGGCGAGGCAGCCGCGGGCCGCTCGCCGATGGAGCCATTTTACTTGCTCGGACGGATCACGAGGTAGTTGGCCGAATCTGCGCGCCGCACGAGCACGGCGATGGACTTCGTCTTGTCCAGCTTGGCCACGGTCGCGGCGAACTGCCGGGCCGACGTGACCGGCACGTTGCCGATCGACAGGATGACATCGCCCTCCTGCACGCCCGCGCGCGCCGCCGCGCCCTCGACGCCGTCGACGCGCACGCCCGACTTGACGTGCAGGCGGCCGCGCTCGGCGTCGCTGAGGTCGACCACCTTCAGGCCCAGCGTGGCCTTGGTGTTGGCGGCCGCGTCGGGCGCGGCCTCGGTCAGCGTCGGCGGCGTCTCTGGCCCGAAGTCGACCACGTCGGCGGTGACGTCCTTGTACTTGCCGTCGTGGAACACCTGCAGCTGCACCTTCTCGCCGGGCCTGACCATGCCCACCAGGCGCGGCAGGTCGGAGTAGCGGTCGACCGTCTTGCCCTGCACCTTGGTGATGATGTCGCCCGCCTCGATGCCGGCCTTCTCCGCCGGCAGGCCGGCCTGCACGCCCTGCACCAGCGCGCCGACCGGCTTGCCCAGGCCCAGCGTCTCGGCGACCTGCTTGGACACGATGCCGATCTGCACGCCGATGCGCCCGCGCGTGACGTGGCCGCTGGCGCGCAGCTGGTCGGACACGCGGATGGCCTCGTCGATCGGGATCGCCAGCGAGATGCCCGCGCTGGTGCCCGACGGGCTCAGGATCTGCGAATTCACGCCCACGACCTCGCCGCGCATGTTGATCAGCGGGCCGCCCGAGTTGCCCGGGTTGATCGCGACGTCCGTCTGCAGCAGCTGCAGGTAGTCGCCCGTCTCGCGCTGCTTGGCGCTGACGATGCCGGCGGTGACGGTGCTCTCCAGCCCGAACGGCGAGCCGATGGCGATCACCCACTCGCCGACCTTCATCCGGTTGACGTCGCCGACCTTGACGAACGGCAGGCCCGCCGCCTCGATCTTGAGCAGCGCGACGTCGGTGCGCTGGTCGCTGCCGATGATCCTGGCCTTGAACTCGCGCTTGTCGGTGAGCGTGACGGTGACCTCGTCGGCGCCCTCGACGACGTGGGCGTTGGTCATCACGTAGCCGTCGGGCGACAGCAGGAAGCCCGAGCCGATGTAGCCCTGCTCGGGCTGGTCGTCGTCGTCGGGCGCGTCGTTGCCGCCGGGGGGCGCGTTGCGGCCGCCGCGGCCGCCGTGGCGGCGGATGTATTCCTCGATCAGCTGCTGCATCTGCGCCTGCAGCGACTGGTCGGCGCCGTTGGCCTTGGGCTTGATGTTGGTGCGGATGTTGACGACCGCCGGGCCCACCGTCTCCACCAGGCCGGTGAAGTCGGGCAGGCCGCGGACGGCGGCGTCGGGCGCCTGCACGGGCACCGGCGTGGGCGAGGCCTCGGCCTGCGACGACGTCGGCAGCGCGGCTGCGAGCACGGTGGCGAACGCCAGCGTGGCGGTGGCAGCGAAGGGGGCGTTGGGCTTGGACATCGAGCGGCGGCTCCGGAACAGGGGTTCGGTATTGTGACCGCGCGGCTTATGCGGCGGCTGTCTCAGAACAGGTTCTCAAGGTTTGCGTTCGAGGGCGCGCACGAACTGGTCGAGGGCGGCGGGCGGGACGTCGCCGACGGCGGTCAGCCACACGTCGTTGACCCGGCGGGTCAGCGTGTGGGTGGCGCCGATGACGGTCAGGCCCTCGCTGCGGTGGCGCTGCGGCTGGAACGGCTCGATGAACAGCGACACGTGCGTGATGCCGTCCGACCAGATCGCCTGCAGCACCTTGGCCTGGCCGGCGGCGTCGCCGGGCAGGTCGAGCGCGCGCCGCACGCAGTCGAGCGCCTGGAAGCCGGCCGGCAGCAGCGCCGCCTGCATCGTCCAGCCCTCGGCGTCGAGCCGGGTGTGCTCGATGGGCGGCTTGACGACGCGATAGCCGTCGGCCCGGTGCAGCTCGTTGTAGATCGCCGCGCCGTCGGGCTTGACGCCGATGTTGACGTCCGAGAAGCCGGACGACTCCAGCGTGCGGCCGGCGAGCTGCACGTCCACGCGCAGCAGCAGGCCGGTGGCGTGGTCGGCCCAGATCACGTGGTCGAAGCGGCTGTCGTCGCGCGCCTTCAGCAGCAGGCGGTCGGCGTCGTGGCCGGCGACGCGCTGGGCGGGCTGCACGTGCAGCTCGTAGAGGTCGGGGATGTGCTTCTCGTTGCCGCTGACCAGCGCCGGGAAGGCGGCGCGCGGGTCGGCCGGCTCGATCACCGCGACGCGGTAGCGCGGCCACAGCGTGCGCACCTCGTCGTTGATGCGCAGCATCGAGCGCGGCTCGCCGTCGAGGGCGTCGATGCGCTCCAGTGTGCTGTGGCCGTCGAAGTAGTGGCCCACGCGCGAGCTGACGACGCTGGTGCCGGTGCTGTTGACGATGGTGCCGACGTAGTTGCTGTGCACGGCGGCGTCGTGGATGCGCGCGAGCCAGGCGCGCAGGTCGCCGGCGCTCTCGCCGCTGGCAGTCGACAGCGGCGGCGCGGGCGGCCGCTGCGACTGTGCCAGCACGCGCGCGCTGCCCGCGCTGAGCGCCGCGGCGCACACCAGCGCGCCGGAAAAGCGCGACACGCGCAGCAGCGCGCCGCGCACGGATGCCGCCGGCAGCGATACGACGCGCCCGGCGGCGGCACGCGAGACGGACAGCCGCTTGCGCATCGAGCGCGCGGGCGTCACGCGCGCGAGCGCCCGGCGCGCGCGGGCGGCGGGCGCGGGCAGCAGGAACCCCGGGGACAGCACCTGCGCCATCACCGCGCGGGCTGCACCAGGGACACGTTGCGCAGGTCGTTGCCCGGCATCTGGAACGGAGCGTTCATCGCCGACTGGCGGTGCGCCGCGAGGTACGGGGC
>DASQCX010000081.1:0-1531 GCA_035634455.1 Burkholderiaceae bacterium | reverse complement strand
GCGCTGCTCGTCGAGCTTGAAGAAGTCGCCGATCGCGCGCTTGACCTGCTCGGGATCGAAGCCGGCGAGGACCTGGCCATCGAAGACGAGATCGACACTGAGCGCGGGGTCTGCTTTGGCGTTCATGGCGTTTCCGTGGTCACGACGGGGCCGATTGTCGGCGGCGGGCGGGGGCCGTGCCAACGCGTCCTAACCCCTAACCCGTATCGAAGTTCAGTCGTGCCGCAGCGACGCCCGCACCAATGCCGCGGCCTCCGGCGGCAGCGGCACGTAGCCCAGCTGGCCGACGACGCCGGCGCCCGAGCCCAGGGCCCAGGCGAAGAACGCCTCGACGCGCGCCGACTGCGCGCCGTCCGGCCGCAGCAGCACGTAGCTCGCGCCGACGATGGGCCAGCTGCGGGCGCCGGGTTCGTTGGTGAGTCCGCCGGCCAGGTCGCCGACCGTGTGCCAGCGCGCCGCCGCGACCGCCGCCTCGAAGCTCGAACGCTCCGCGCGGACGAGCGGTCCGTCGCGCGACGGCAGGCGCACGTCGCTCAGGTGATGCTCGCGCGCATAGGCGTACGCGACGTAGCCGATGGCCGAGCGCGTGCGCTGCACCAGCGAGGCGACGCCCTCGTTGCCCAGGCCCTCGTCGCCCACCGGCCAGGCCAGCGTCGTGCCCGTGCCGAGCGAGTCGCGCCAGGCCGGATCCGATTCGGCGAGCCAGCGGCTCCAGAGCCAGGTAGAGCCCGACGCGTCCGCGCGGTGGACGGCCGTGATGCGGGTGTTCGGCAGCGCCAGCCCCGGGTTCAGCGCGGCGATCGCCGGGTCGCTCCAGCTGACGATGCGCCCGCGGTAGATCGCGCTGAGCACCGCCGCGTCCAGCACCAGCCGGCCCGGCGCGATGCCGGCGATGTTGACCACCGGCACCACCGCGCCGATCACGGCGGGGAACTGGCGCAGGCCGGCGGCGGCGAGGCGGTCGGCGGGCAGGGGCGCGTCGGTGGCGCCGAAGTCGACCTGGCCGTTCGCGGCGAGCTCGATGCCCAGGCCCGAGCCGATCGCGTCGTAGCGCACGCTCGCGCCGGTGGCGTGCGCGTAGGCCTCGGCCCATGCATCGTAGACTGGCGCGGGGAAGGTGGCGCCGGCGCCGTGCAGCACGTCGGCGGCGCGGGCGTCGCAGGCCAGCGCGAGGGCCAGCGCGAGCCAGCGGCGGGCGATTGTCGTCATGGCCGGAGTGTGACGGCGGCGCGTGGCGGCCGCGTGACAGTCGACACGGCCTTGTCACCGTGCACGGGCATGCTGGCCGGCTGCCCGGAACTGTCCGATGCATTCTTCCGAAAGATCTCTCTTGGCAGTTCGCATACCCTCGCTGATCATCGCCCTCGTGTTCGCCGCTGCGGCGCAGGTCGCCTTCGCCGCGCACCCGCTGCAGACCGAGGACACCGGCACCCAGGGCGCGGGCAACCTCGAGATCGAGAACGGCCTGTCGCGCGCCCGCCACGACTCGACGACGCAGACCGTCTACCAGCCGCAGTTCTCGCTGGGCCTG
>DASQCX010000080.1:0-10467 GCA_035634455.1 Burkholderiaceae bacterium | reverse complement strand
GTTGCGCGGATCGCTGACCGTGTAGACCGGGTGGCCGAAGCCGATCACGACCTCCTTGGCCTCGACGCGGCGGCGGATGTCGGCCTCGGCCTCGTCCGGGTTGTCGTAGCGCTTCTGGATCTCGAACGCGACCTCGTTGGCGCCGCCGTGCTTGGGGCCGCGCAGCGCGCCGATGCCGGCGGTGATGGCCGAGTACATGTCGCTGCCCGTGCCGGCGACGACGCGGCAGGCGAAGGTGGACGCGTTGAACTCGTGCTCCGCGTACAGGTTGAGCGAGGTGTGCATCGCGCGCTCCCACTCGGCGCTCGGCTTGACGCCGTGCAGCAGGTGCAGGAAGTGCGCGCCGATGGAGTCGTCGTCCGTCTCGACCTCGATGCGGCGGCCGTTCTGCGCGAAGTGGAACCAGTACAGCAGCATCGAGCCCAGCGAGGCCATCAGGCGGTCGGCGATGTCGCGCGCGCCGGGCGTGTTGTGGTCGTCCTTCTCGGGCAGCGCGCAGCCCAACACCGACACGCCGGTGCGCATCACGTCCATCGGATGCGTGCCGGCGGGCAGTTGCTCGAGCGCGGCCTTGACCGCGGCGGGCAGGCCACGCAGCGACTTCAGCTTGGCCTTGTAGGCGCGCAGCTCGGCCGCGGTGGGCAGCTTGCCGTGCACCAGCAGGTGGGCGACCTCCTCGAACTCGGTCTGCTCGGCCAGCTCCAGGATGTCGTAGCCGCGGTAGTGCAGGTCGTTGCCGCTGCGGCCGACGGTGCACAGCGCCGTGTTGCCGGCGGCGACGCCGGACAGGGCGACGGACTTCTTGGGCTTGAAGGTCGGGGCGGTCGTGGTCTCGGACATGGGCTCTCTCTCTTGAGGTCGTTGTGGCGCCGTCGTCTCCATCGGCGGCCGGGCGATTGATCAGGCGCGCGGCGCTGCCAAGCCTCCACGCGCGAGTGTGCGCCTTCCATGATATTTGCAATCTTCGCAGTCGGGTATTGCTTTTCATCCACCAGAGGAAAAGCGAAGATTTGCGAACAACACCGCCAATTTTGCGATGTTTGCGAAGTCTGCAACCCTGGAATCGCCATGAGCAAGACCTTCCTCGGCGTGAAGCTCAAGACCCTGCGCGAGCAGCGCGGCCTCACGCAGGCCGCCCTCGCCCAGCTGCTGGCGCTGTCACCCAGCTACCTCAACCAGCTGGAGAACAACCAGCGCCCGCTCAGCGTGGCCGTGCAGCTGCGGCTGCAGTCCGCGCTGGGCGTCGACCTGCAGCTGTTCTCCGACGACGACGAGGCGCGCCTGACCGCGCAGCTGCAGGACGTCGTCGCGCAGAACCCCGACGGCGGCGGCGTCTCGCAGGCCGAGCTGCGCGCGATGGCGCAGCAGATGCCGGCGCTCGCGCAGGTGCTGATCCGGCTGCACCACCGCGGCCGCGACACCGAGGAGCGCCTGGCCGCGCTCGCCGCCAGCCTGGGCGAGCGCGCCGGCGAACTCGCGCAGGCCACGCGGCAGCCGCACGAGGAGGTGCGCCACTTCTTCTACGAGCGGCAGAACCACATCGCCGAGCTCGACGAGCTGGCCGAGCGGCTCGTCGACGACGTGATGGCCGCCACGCCGCGCGCCCAGCCCGTGCCCGGCGCCGGCGACGCGCACGCGATCGCCGCGCACCTGGAGGCCTACCTGCTCGAGCAGCACGGCGTCGCCACCACCGAGTTCGAGGCCGACGCCGGCCTGCTGCGCCGCTTCGACGCGGCGCGCCGCCAGGTCTTCGTCAACGCCGCCGCCGAGCCCGCGCAGCGCGCGTTCCAGCTCGCGACGCAGCTCGCGTATCTCGAAGCCGGCGCAACCATCGATCGACTGGTCGCGCAAGGCAGCTTCAGCGGCCCGGAGCCACGCGCGCTGGCCCGCATCGGCCTGGCGAGCTACTTCGCCGGCGCGCTGGTGCTGCCGTACCGCCGCTTCCTGGCCGCCGCGGAAGGCCTGCGCTACGACATCGACCTGCTCGCGCAGCGCTTCGGCGTCAGCTTCGAGACCGTGTGCCACCGGCTGTCGACGCTGCAGCGGCCCGATGCGCCCGGCGTCCCGTTCTTCTTCGTGCGCGTCGACCGCGCGGGCAACATCTCCAAGCGCCAGTCGGCCACCGACTTCCACTTCTCCCACACCGGCGGCACCTGCCCGCTGTGGAACGTCTACGAGGCCTTCGCGCAGCCGCACAAGGTGCTGACGCAGCTCGCGCGCATGCCCGACGGCCGCACCTACCTGTGGATCGCGCGCGCCATCGTGCGCCCCACCGGCGGCTACGGCTCGCCCGAGCGCAGCTTCGCGATCGGGCTCGGCTGCGACGTGCGCCACGCGGCGCGCCTGGTCTACGCGAAGGGACTCGCGCTGTCCGACCCGGACGCCGCCACGCCCATCGGCGCCGGCTGCAAGGTCTGCGACCGCCAGGGCTGCCCGCAGCGCGCGTTCCCGGCGCTCGGCAAGCGGCTGCGCATCGACGAGAACGAGCGGCCGCGCGAGCCGTACGCGGCGAACTGACGCCGCGCGCTTGGCATACTCCGGGTCGACACCATCAAGGAGCCGCCCCGTGGCCCAAGCCTTCAACGCCGGCGCCATCGTCTACGCCAAGGACATCCACCGCCTCGCGCGCTTCTACGCCGCGGTCGCCGACCTCGAGGTCATGCACGAGGTCGACGACCACATCGTGCTGGAGTCCGAGACCGTGGAGCTGGTCATCGTCGCCATCCCTGCCGCGACGGCCGCGCGCATCGTCATCACGACGCCGCCGCAGCGGCGCGAGAACACCGCGTTCAAGCTCGTCTTCGCCGTGCCCAGCCTCGCGCAGGCGCGCGAGACCGCGCAGGCCAATGGCGGCGAGCTGAACCCGCCCGGCAAGGAGTGGGTGTTCCAGGGCTTGCGCGTGTGCGACGGCTGCGACCCGGAGGGCAACATGATCCAGCTGCGCGAGCTGCCGGCGGACGCCGGGCTCGGGGACGTCGAGGACTGAATCCCACGCTCACGCCGCCGCGTAGAGGCGTCGCGCGCACCAGCGCGCATGCGCGTCACGCCTGCCCGCGCCCGCGTGCGCCAGGCTCAGCCGCCGGCCTTCTTGACGTTCCTGAACCCGAGCGTCGGCAGCAGCACCATCACGCGATCGCGATGATCGCCCTGCAGCTCGACGACGCCGTCCTTGGCCGTACCGCCGACGCCGCACGCCGCCTTCAGCTTCTTGCCGATGGCCGTCAGCTCGGGATCGGCCAGCCCCAGCCCGCGCACCACGGTCACGCCCTTGCCGCCGCGGCCCTTGGTCTCGAAGAACACGCGCACGACGCCGTCGGTCGGCGGCGCCACGGACTGCCTGCACGCGCACTGGGCGATCGGCTGGCGGCAGCCGGGGCACATGCGGCCGGACTCGGTCGAGTAGACGAGGCCTCCGTTCGGGTTCGATTTCATGGGCGTATTGGAACCGATCCGGCGGACGGCGCGACCGCCGGCCCGACCGTCGGCGGATGTGAAAATCGGCGCATGACCCTTGCGCGCCCCACTCCCCGCTCGTCGCTCCGCCTCCTCGCCGCCGCGCTCGCGCTGGTCGCCGCGTCGTCCGCTCACGCCGTCGAGCCGCTGGTGCAGCACGACATCGTCCTGCTGGAAAAGGGCGAGATCATCGACCAGCGCGTCGACGGCGGCTCGGACGCGATGGCCGCGTACCTGAAGAAGCTCGGCGAGGCCGCCACCGAGACGATGCGGGCGCATCCGTCGCAGATCCCGACGGCGGGCTTCATCGTCGTGGCGGTGCGGCCGCAGGGCCGGACGCGCACCTGGTTCGACTTCAAGCCCGCGCTGGCCGATGCCACCATGGCCGCGCTGACGCACGCCGTCGAGGCCACGCCGCCCATCGCCGTCAAGAGCCGCGAGATCGTGTTCGCGCTGCGCGTGAGCATCTGGAGCGACAAGCCGCCCAAGGCCTACGCGCCGGCGCCGCAGGAATGGAAGGACGCGGCCCGGGGCATGAAGCCGAAGCCCGACGTCGACACGCTGGTCGACATGGTGTGGCCGCAGTGACTCGTCGACGGACGAAGCATCGACGACGGGGACGCGTTAACCTGCGCCTCCGACATCCGCAGGAGCCCACGCCGTGACCCACTCCCCGGCCAGCATCGCCGCCCGCCGCCGCGCCTTCCGCGCGCTGCACGCCGCGGGCTGCTTCGTCATCCCGAACCCGTGGGACGCGGGCAGCGCGCGCTACCTGGCGTCGCTCGGGTTCAAGGCGCTGGCGACCACCAGCTCCGGCTTCGCGTGGTCGCAGGCGCAGGTCGACGGCGCGATGTCGCGCGACGCCGTGCTGGCGCACCTGCGCGAGATGGTCGCGGCCACGGAGCTGCCGATCAACGCCGACTTCGAGAGCGGCTACGGCGCGACGCCGCGCGACGTGGCCGAGAGCGTGCGACTGGCGGTGGCCACCGGCGTCGCGGGGCTGTCGATCGAGGACGCGACCGGCGACCCGTCGCGTCCCATCCACGACCTGCCCGAGGCCCTCGCGCGCCTGCGCGAAGCGCGCGCAGCGATCGATGCATCGGGCGGCGACACGCTGCTCGTCGGCCGCGCCGAGAACTACCTGCACGGCCGCCCCGACCTCGCCGACACCATCGCGCGCCTGCGCGCCTACGCGGAGGCCGGCGCCGACTGCCTCTACGCGCCGGGCATCAAGTCGCGCGCCGACATCGCCGCCGTCGTCGCCGCCGTGGCGCCCAGACCGGTCAACCTGCTGGTGGGCGCGACGAGCGAGTTCACGCTGGCCGACATCGCCGCGCTCGGCGTGCGCCGCGTCAGCGTCGGCGGCGCGCTGGCGCGCAGCGCCTGGGGCGGCTTCATGCGCGCCGCGAAGGCGATCGCCGAGCACGGCTCGTTCGACGGCTTCGCCGGCGCGGCGAGCGGTGCCGAACTCGACGGCCTGTTCCACGACCCGGGCGCCGCGGGCTGACGTCGGCATGCCCGACTCGCCCAAGCCCGCCGCCGACCACCCCATCGTCTTCGTCAAGGGACGCGGGGCCGGATCGAATCGTCCGTCGCGCTACGCCAGGGACGAGCCGGAGGACGATCCCGACTACGACCCGTCGGCGCAGAAGACCGAGGTCACCGAGCGCCAGGCGAAGTCCATCCTGAACCGCAACCAGTCGCCCGACCTCGACTTCGACCACACCATCAACCCGTACCAGGGCTGCGAGCACGGCTGCGTCTACTGCTTCGCGCGGCCGACGCACGCGTACCTGAACCTGTCGCCGGGCCTGGATTTCGAGACCAGGCTGTTCGCCAAGGTCAACGCGGCCGAGGTGCTGCGCAAGGAACTGGGCCGCAAGGACTTCGACCCGGGCATCGTCGCGCTGGGCGCGGCCACCGACGCCTACCAGCCGATCGACCGCCGGTACGCGCTCGCGCGCCAGGTGCTCGAAGTGCTCGCGGAGTTCGACGTGGCGGTCGGCATCACGACCAAGTCGGCGCTGGTCACGCGCGACATCGACATCCTGGCGCCGATGGCCAGGAAGGGCCTGGTGCGCGTGCACATGTCGATCCCGACGCTGGACCACGAACTCTCGCGGCGACTGGATCCGCGCGCCAACTCGCCGACGCGGCGCCTCGAGGCCATCGAGGAACTCACGAGCGCGGGCGTCCCGGTCGCCGTCTACATCGCGCCCGTCATCCCGAGCCTGAACGAGCACGAGCTGGAGGCCATCCTCGAGGCCTGCGTCGCGCGCGGCGCCACGCAAGGCCTGTACACGCTGCTGCGACTGCCACGCGAGGTGCGCGACCTGTTCGCGGAATGGCTGCGGCGCTGGTACCCGGAACGCGCCGCGCAGGTGTGGCGCCTGATCCACCGGATGCACGAAGGCAAGGACTACGACCCGCGCTTCGGCAATCGCATGGTCGGCACCGGCAGCGTGGCCGAGGCGCTGGGCCGGCGCTTCGACGAAGCGGCCGCGCGGCTGGGCGTGACGTTTCCCGGCAGGACGCTGAACACCTCGCTGTTCAAGCCGCGCGGGGCGGGGCCGGAGCCGCAGGGCAGCCTGTTCTAGGCCCGCTTCCGCCCGGGCGACGACGCCGACCATCCCGCCGCCTGCGGCCAGCCGCGGAAATCGCGCAGGTCCGGCGCGTCGGCCCGGTCGGCTCCGCCGCGCGAGCGACGCTGGCCGAACTTGCCCGAGCGGGCCAGCACGCACACGGGGCATTCGATGATGCCGACCTTTTCCTCGTGCACCAGGTGCACCACGCCACACTTGCCGCAGTGGCCCAGGTGCGTGTCGGCGCCCTCGCGCATCGGCGTGAAGACGTCCTTGAGCATGCGGCTGAGCGAGACGCCGCAGTCCGCGTCGTAGGTGCCCGCGTAGTAGTCGTAGGCCCACACCATGGCCTCGAAGGCCTCGACGCCGGCGTCGACCAGCCGGCGCTGCAGGCAGAAGATGGCGGTGGCGCTGAGGCGGCGGTGGGCACTGCCCCACAGGTCGCGGTGGTCGCGCGTGCGGTCGCGCGGGGCGCCGCGCTCGCGCCTGGGCTTGGGGTTGAGCGTCTCGGCGATGCCGCGCAGCTGCGCCGCGCGCACGTCGCTGGTGGCCAGCATGCGGTCCTCGACCTCGGTGGGCCGCATCTGGTGGCGCAGCATCGCCAGGATCAGGCTGGACGTGCCGGGCATCAGGAAGTTGGCCGGCGGCCGCCCCGAGCGCTTGGGCACCGGCGCGCGTCCGGCCACGCGGTAGGCGGCGCTCTCCTCCCGCACGGCGTGGCGGATCAGCGCGAACTCCTGCTCGCAGCACTGCGTGAGCGCGAGCAGGCCACGCAGCTTGGGCTCGACGCCTTCGTCGTCGGGGCGCAGCAGGCGGTCGATCAGCGCGTCGGACAGCCGCGGCACCGCCAGCAGCGTGCCGGGGTTGCCGCCCCATTCGAGGAACGCGAAGGCCGGCAGCTCCTGCAGCGCGCGGATCACCTCGCGGTCGGTGATGTCGCACACCAGCGCGGCGCTGGCGGGATCGTCCGCGTAACGCACGAAGGTGGCCAGCGCGAGGCGGTTGATGCGCTTGACGAGCGGGCGGTAGACCTCGTGGTCGGGCGTGAGCATCGTCCGGTGCTCGGGCAGGCGGCGCACGAGGCGCTCGGTGAGCGCCGGACGCCACAGCGCGACGGGCGTGGTGGCCAGGTCGTCGAGCAGGGCGTCGGGCATCGCGGCCAGCCGCATCGCCACGCCCAGCGGGACGCCGAACAGTTCGACCGCGTGCTGCGGATTGCGCCGCGCGACCTCCACCAGGCCTTCGATGATTTCCTCGTTGAGCGTCTTCTGGTCGCTCGGGCCCTTGGCCACTCCGGTTGGCGTCATCTTTCCTCTCTCGGTCCTGTTCCTGGCAAGCGAACTCGCCAACCCACATTTGTTGTGGACAATCACAACATTAAACGATTGATGTGGAATTTGTTGGCTTGAATGCACTGTGACACACAAGATTCAGCCCATCAATCCGATGTTTGTGGGCATTTTGCTGTGATTCGATCTAAACTTGCTGCACCCCCTAGCTTGCCGATCCCATGGAAGACCTGCTGCAGACCCGCCCCGCCGCGGACAGCGACACCCCCACCGAGCCGGCGCTCAGCGTCAACGTCCGGCGCTTCCTGCTGTCGCACAGCGTCAAGGAGCACAACCACGCGTCCGAGATCGCGCGCATCATCAACGTCGACCGGTCGCAGTCGTACCGCCGCCTCAAGGGCGACGTGGCGTGGAGCCACACCGATCTGCGGGCCATCGCCCACCATTTCGGCGCGCCGGACGACCTGCTGCTGCCGCGCGACGACCTGGCCCGCTTCGCCCACGCGGGCAGCGAGGGCGTGCCGGCGCTGATCCGCGTCGCCAACCTGCCGGCCACCGGGCTGCTGGTGCCGGGCCCGGAGCTGGCGCCCGGCGAGAGCAGCGACCTCGTCGCCGTCCGCAACGGCACCACCTGGGAGATCCACGCCAACGGCGACGAGCCCTTCGGCGCGCGCCGCCACGCCATCGAGGCGCTCACGATCCGCAGCCACCCGCACCTGCAGGTGGCGCTGTTGGAGGACGACACCCGCGCCGCCGACGCGCTGGTCGAGGCCTTCCGCCCGCTGGGCATCGTCGCCACGCCGTTCGCCGACAGCGACGCGCTGCGCGCCGCCATCGCGCACCGCCGCTTCGACGCCTACGTGCTGGACTGGCTGCTCGCCGAAGGCACCGCGGCCCGCATCGTCGAGGAGATCCGCGGGCATCGCGCGCGCGTGCCCATCCTGGTGGTGACGGGCGCGCTGATGGCCGATTCCGAGATGGAGAAGAGCCTGCTGGAGCTGTCCGCGCAGTGGAACTTCTCGACGCTGGACAAGCCGGTGCGGCCGATGAACCTGGCCAACGCGCTCAAGCAGCTCGTGAGCGCGTCCCGCGCCTGAGCCGCCCGGGCCGCTTCACAGCATCCAGCTGAAGAAGATCAGATACAGCCCGCCCAGGATCGCCACCCACTTCGACAGGTAGTAGGTGCGGCGATGCGTGGCCTTGAGCTTCTTGGCCTGCAGGCGCAGCTTGTAGGCGTTCTGGAAGAAGCGGTTGATGCCGCCGACGCGCTCGCCGACCTCGTTGGGCGCGGCCGACGCGGCCATGACGTGGTCGGCGAACCAGCGGTTGACGCGCGCCAGCAGGCGGCCGTGCAGCGGGCGCTCGATGTCGCAGAACAGGATCACGCGCTGGTGGTCGGTGGTGTTGGCGGCGTGGTGGATGAAGGTTTCGTCGAAGACCACGGCCTCGCCGTCCTTCCAGAAGTAGCGCTGGCCGTCGACCTCGATGTAGCAGTCGGGCGAGTTGGGCGTGACCAGGCCCAGGTGGTAGCGCAGCGAGCCGGCGTACGGGTCGCGGTGGCGCACCAGCTTGCCCTCGGGGGGCAGCGACGCGAACATCGCGCCCTTGATCGACGGGATCCGGTTGAGCAGCTCGACCGTGCGCGGGCACGACGCCTTCGCGGACGCCAGCTCCTCGCCGTACCACTTCAGGTAGAAGCGCTTCCAGCCCGAGCGGAAGAACGAGTTGAAGCCCATGTCGTTGTAGCCGGTGGCCACGCCGATGCGGCCCGCCTCGTTCAGGCTCAGGGCCTCGGCGCGGATCTCCTGCCAGTGGGCCTGCAGCGGCGCGAGCTCGGGGAAGTCGCTGACCGGCGCGTACGGCGTGGCCTTCACGCGCGAGAACAGCACCATCAGCATGTTGTACGGCGCCAGCAGCACCGTGTAGTCGGTGAAGGCCTTCATCAGGCCGAAGCGGGCGCGTCCGCGCAGGTGCACGAACAGGGCCGATCCCATCAGCAGAACGAAGATGCCGACGCGGATCGCGATGGAGTACGGATGGCTCATGGGTGGCGCAACGCTGCGCGGCCGCAGCATCAGGAGGAACCTTCTATTTTGCCGGGAATGGCGCTTCCTGTCCTCTGCCGTGTGATCCGGCCGGATCGCTGCTCGACAGCGAGCGGGCCGCAGAAGGCTGGCCTGCCCACTCCCAAAAAGCCGCGGGAACGCCGCCAGCCTCGATAATCGGGCGATGAATCCGCTGCTCGGCACGCTCCATCCCTACCCGTTCGAACGCTGGCGCGTCCTGGCCAAGGACGTCGTCCCCTCGCCCGCGCACCGCCCCATCAGCCTGGGCCTGGGCGAGCCGCGCCATCCGACGCCGCAGCTGATCAAGGACGCCATCACCAGCCACCTGGCCGGCCTGGCCAGCTACCCGACCACGCTGGGCGACGCCAGCCTGCGCCAGGCCATGGCCGACTGGGTGCGCGCGCGCTACGGCGTCGCGCTCGACCCGGCGCGCCAGCTGCTGCCCGTGATCGGCTCGCGCGAGGCGCTGTTCTCGTTCGCGCAGACGGTGATCGACCCGACGTGGCGCGGACACCCGGGCGCGCAGCCGCCGATCGTCCTGTGCCCCAACCCGTTCTATCAGATCTACGAAGGCGCGGCGCTGCTGGCCGGCGCCGAGACGGCCTTCGCCAACAGCGACCCGGCACGCAACTTCGCGGCCGACTGGGGCGCCGTCGACGACGCGACCTGGGCGCGCACGCAGCTGATGTTCGTCTGCTCGCCCGGCAACCCGACCGGCGCCGTGATGCCGCTGGACGAATGGAAGACGCTGTTCGAGCTGAGCGACCGCCACGGCTTCGTCATCGCCAGTGACGAGTGTTACTCCGAGATCTACTTCGGCCCCGAAGGCCAGGCGCCGCTGGGCGCGCTGGAGGCCGCGCGCCGGCTCGGGCGCGACGACTTCCGCAACCTGCTCGTCTTCACCTCGCTGTCCAAGCGCTCCAACGTGCCCGGCCTGCGCTCGGGCTTCGTGGCCGGCGACGCGGCCCTGGTCAAGGCCTTCCTGCTGTACCGCACCTACCACGGCAGCGCCATGCCGCTGCCGGTGCAGGCCGCCAGCTGCGTCGCCTGGCAGGACGACGCGCACGCGCACCAGAA
>DASQCX010000079.1:0-3514 GCA_035634455.1 Burkholderiaceae bacterium | reverse complement strand
GCCACCGGGCTCGCGCTGCCCTCGATGGGCGCGTTCGCGCAGAAGGCCGAGTTCACGTACAAGTACGCGAACAACCTGCCGGTGTCGCACCCGATGAACCTGCGCGCCAAGGAGATGGCCGACGCGATCCGCGCCGAGACCAAGGGCCGGGTCGACATCCAGATCTTCCCGAACAACCAGCTCGGCTCCGACTCCGACATGCTGAGCCAGCTGCGCTCGGGCGGCATCGAGTTCTTCACGCTGTCCGGCCTGATCCTGGGCCAGCTGGTGCCGGCCTCGCAGATCAGCGGCATCGGCTTCGCCTTCCCCGACTACGCCACCGTGTGGAAGGCGATGGACGGCGAGCTCGGCGCGTGGATCCGCGCGCAGATCGCGAAGAAGGACCTGGTCGCGATGGACCGCATCTGGGACAACGGCTTCCGCCAGACCACGTCGTCCTCCAAGCCGATCAACACGCCGGAGGACTTCAAGGGCTTCAAGATCCGCGTGCCGGTGTCGCCGCTGTGGACGTCGATGTTCAAGGCCTTCGACGCGTCGCCGGCCTCGATCAACTTCGCCGAGGTCTACTCGTCGCTGCAGACCAAGGTGGTCGAAGGCCAGGAGAACCCGCTGGCCATCATCTCCACGGCCAAGCTCTACGAGGTGCAGAAGTACTGCTCGCTGACCAACCACATGTGGGACGGCTTCTGGTTCCTGGCCAACAAGAAGGCGTGGGAGAAGTTGCCGGCGGACCTGCAGACGATCGTCGCCAGGAACATCAACGCGGCCGGCCTGAAGGAGCGCGCGGACGTCGCCGAACTGAACGCCAGCCTGCAGAAGGACCTGGCGGCCAAGGGCATGGTCTTCAACGCGACCAACGCCAACCTGTTCCGCGACCACCTGCGCAAGGCGAACTTCTACAGCGACTGGAAGGCCAAGTTCGGCGAGGACGGCTGGGCGGTGCTGGAGCGCAGCGTCGGCAAGCTGTCCTGAGCCGCGATCCTGATCCCGCCCGCCTGACGACAACGCGCGAGACGCCGGAGGTCCGTCCATGAAACAAGCCGTCCGACTCGGCGATCTCGCGGTCGACCCGACGCGCGACGCCCTGGGCCACGCGCTGCCCGAAGCCGCCAACGGGCCCATCGTGACTCGCACCGGCAAGCCATCCGGCTGGCTGGCGCGCATCGACCGCGCGCTCGGCTGGCTGGTGGAGGTGCCCGCCGCGGCGCTGGTGGTGGCCGACATCGGCGTGCTGCTGGCGGGCGTGGTCGCGCGCTTCGCGCTGCACAACCCGCTCGTCTGGTCGGACGAGCTCGCCTCCATCCTGTTCCTGTGGCTGGCGATGTTCGGCGCGGTCATCGCGCTGCGGCGCGGCGAGCACATGCGCATGACGGCCGTCGTCGCGCGCCTGTCGCCCGGCGGCCGCGCGCTGATGGAGGCCGTGGCCACCTGCGCCTGCCTCGCGTTCCTGGCCATGGTGCTCGGGCCGGCGTGGGAGCATGCGCGCGACGAGGGCGACATCACGACGCCCGCGCTCGAGATCTCCAACCTGTGGCGCGAGATCGCGATGCCGATCGGCGTCGCGCTGATGGGCGTCTTCGCGCTCCTGCGGCTGCTGCGCGAGGCGAGCGCGCGGCACATCGTCGCGGCGCTGGTGCTGGTGGCCGGCATCTGCGCGGCGTTCTGGTTCGGGCGCGGCGCGTTCGAGGACCTCGGGCGCCTGAACCTGCTGGTCTTCTTCGTCGGCGTCGCGGCGGGCAGCGTGCTGGCCGGCATCCCGATCGCGTTCGCGTTCGGGCTCGGCACCTTCGGCTACCTCGCGCTGGCGACCGGCACGCCGATGCCGGTGATCGTGGGCCGCATGGACGAGGGCATGTCGCACCTGATCCTGCTGGCGGTGCCGCTGTTCGTGTTCCTGGGCCAGCTGCTCGAGGCCACGGGCATGGCGCGCGCGATGGTCGCGTTCCTGGCCGGCCTGCTGGGCCACGTGCGCGGCGGCCTGCAGTACGTGCTGGTCGGCGCGATGTACCTGGTGTCGGGCATCTCCGGCGCCAAGGCCGCCGACATGGCCGCCGTCGCGCCCGCGCTGTTCCCCGAGATGAAGGCGCGCGGCGCCGACGAGGGCGAGCTCGTCGCGCTGCTCGCGGCCACCGGCGCGCAGACCGAGACGGTGCCGCCCAGCCTGGTCCTGATCACCATCGGCTCGGTGACGGGCGTGTCGATCGCCGCGCTGTTCACCGGCGGCCTGCTACCCGCGCTGGTGCTGGGCCTGATCCTGTGCGCGGTCGTCGGCTGGCGCAGCCGCGGCGAGGACCTGTCCCACGTGCCCAAGACGCCGTGGCGGCAGAACCTGAAGCTGTTCGCGATCGCGTTCCCCGCGCTGGCGCTGCCGTTCCTGATCCGCGCCGCGGTGGTCGAGGGCGTGGCCACCGCCACCGAGGTCTCGACCATCGGCATCGCCTACGCGCTGATCGTCGGCGCCGCGCTGTACCGGCAGCTGCGCTGGCGCGCCCTGGGCAGGATGCTGGTGGGCACCGCGGCGCTGTCGGGCGCGATCCTGCTGATCATCGGCACCGCCACCGCGATGGCCTGGGGCCTGACGCAATCGGGCTTCTCGGGCTGGCTCGCCGGCACGATGGCCGGGCTGCCGGGCGGCGCGCCGACCTTCCTCGCGGTGTCCATCCTGGCGTTCGTGATCCTGGGTTCGGTGCTGGAAGGCATCCCCGCGATGGTGTTGTTCGGCCCGCTGCTGTTCCCGATCGCGCGCCAGCTGGGCATCCACGACGTCCACTACGCGATGGTCGCCACGCTGGCCATGGGCCTGGGCCTGTTCGCGCCGCCGCTGGGCGTGGGCTACTACGCGGCCTGCGCCATCGCCCGCGTCAACCCCGACCGCGGCATCCGGCCGATGATCCGCTACATGACGGCGCTGCTGATCGGCACCATCGTGGTGGCGGCGGTGCCGTGGCTGTCGACCGGGTTCCTCTGACCTGATCGGGGGGGCGGGATCACGCTTCGCGCCGGCCGCTGTTTCGCGAGCGGCAGAGTGGGCAGGGGCTTGGGCCTGCGGCGTGCCGTGCGTCGAAATCCGGCCTGGACGGCCGGATTTAGCGGGCCGTCGCCCGAATTTTTCCGCGCAATGCGGGCGGGCCGCCGCGCTCAACGCCTCGATCACGCGCCGTCGATGCCCGCATCGCGCCGGTCTGCCGCAGCCCCAAGCCCCTGCCCACCCTGCCGCGGCGAGATCTCGGCGTATCGAGAGAAGAGGGCAATCCTTTTGAAAGGGGCCTGGCATCGACGGGCCATCGAGGCCGCGTCGATGCCCGCGGCCATCGCGTCGGTCGGGCACCGGGCCTGACGCGAAGCCACGGGTCACACGCCGCCGCTCTTTTTCGTGACCGACGAAAAGGCGGCGCTTTCTGCTGCGGCGTAGCCGCCCGTCCATCACGCCGAAAAGCACCGGCATGTGACTGGTCGGTTCGCGTCAAGCCCGGTTCCCCGTCAATCCGCTGGCCGCGGGCATCGACGCGGCCTC
>DASQCX010000078.1:0-1667 GCA_035634455.1 Burkholderiaceae bacterium | reverse complement strand
GTGAAGCCCTGGTCGGCCGCGCACGCCTACGTCAACCTGTACGGCCAGAAATCGCCCGCGCCCTTCGTCACCGCGATCGTGACCGGCAACGTGCGCGTGACCGAGGTCGGCAAGGACTACGACACGCACCACGTCGTGCTGGATTTCGGGGCGACGCCGTTCCCGGTGCTCGAAGGCCAGTCCATCGGCGTCCTGCCGCCGGGCGCCGACGAGCGCGGCCGGCCGCACTACGCGCGCCAGTACTCGGTCGCCAGCGCCCGCAACGGCGAGCGCCCCGGCTACAACAACCTGTCGCTGACCATCAAGCGCGTGCTGGAGGACTACGACGGCAGGCCCGTCCGCGGCGTCGCCAGCAACTACATGTGCGATCTGAAGGTGGGCGACGCGGTGCAGGTGATCGGCCCGTTCGGCGCGAGCTTCCTGATGCCCAACCATCCGCGCTCGAACATCGTGATGATCTGCACCGGCACCGGCTCGGCGCCGATGCGCGCGATGACCGAATGGCGCCGGCGCCTGCGCAAGTCCGGCAAGTTCGAGGGCGGCAAGCTGATGCTGTTCTTCGGCGCCCGCACGCCGGAGGAACTGCCCTACTTCGGCCCGCTGCAGAACCTGCCCAAGGACTTCATCGACATCAACTTCGCGTTCTCGCGCGTCGCCGGCGAACCGAAGCGCCACGTCCAGGACGCCATGCGCGACCGGGCACCCGACCTCGCGGCGCTGCTGCAGGACGCGGACACCTGCTTCTACGTCTGCGGTCTCAAGGCGATGGAGGAAGGCGTCGTCCTCGCCCTGCGCGACATCGCCATGCAGGCCGGCCTGGACTGGGCGGCGCTGGGTGCGCGGCTGAAGCGCGAGGGCCGGCTGCACCTGGAGACGTACTGAGACGGCGGCCTGCGCCTGGCCGCGCGCCGGGATTTCAGCGGTTCGGTCGCGACCAGGCCCTGGACGGCCTCGCGGGACAAGATGTCCACGGCGGCCGTGCCGACATCGAAACCCGCGTCACCGAGCGCCTTCGCGGCGGCTGCAGCGTTCTCCTCGCGCAGGTCGGCCAGCAGCACCTGCCGGCCGGCACCGACGCGGCGGACGATGGCCTGGCCGATCGAGCCCGGGCCGATGACGACGACGACTTCCTTCATGGCGTGCCCCCGGGGTCAGAACTCCTGCGCCGTCGGCCGGAACAGGATCTCGTTGATGTCGACGTCGTCGGGCTGCGAGATGGCGTACGCGACCGCCCGCGCGAACGAGTCGGCCGGGACGGCGATCTCGTAGAACTGCCGGAAGGCGTCGCGAATGTCGGTCTCGGTGGCGCTGTCCGGCAGTTCGGTGGCGACGGCGCCCGGCGAGATGATGGTCGTGCGCAGGTTGTACGGCTTGACCTCCTGGCGCAGCCCTTCGGTGAGCGCGCGCACCGCGTGTTTCGTGGCCGCGTAGACGGCGCCGCCCGCCCGCACCTTGTGGCCGGCGACCGAGGAGACGTTGATCACCTGGCCGGAGGCTTGCGCCTGCATGTGCGGCAGGGCTGCGGCCATGCCGTAGAGGACGCCCTTGATGTTGACGTCGATCATCCGGTCCCAGTCCTCGACCTTGAGGCGGTCGAACGGCGAGAGCGGCATCAGGCCGGCGTTGTTGATCAGGACGTCGATGCGCCCGTGCAGGGCGACGGCCCG
>DASQCX010000077.1:0-2819 GCA_035634455.1 Burkholderiaceae bacterium | reverse complement strand
CGCCCAGCTCTTCTGGGGTCGCCTGGCGGCCAATGGAATTGATCAGCGGGTGTTCGGCGGCCGGTATCCGACGGCGCAGTCGCTCCCAGCGCTCCAACAACCCCAGCTGCTCGGGAGTGGTCAACGCCTCGCAGTCAAACTCGGCCGCCCCGTCGAACGCGGCATCCAGCGCATCGAACGCCGCCGTGATCGCCTCCCGATCAACGACGCTGCCTCCCATGACACGAAACTATCGGAGGCCACCGACAGAAAACGCCCGCCTGACACAGCTGAAACCACAGTGACACAAGTGATTTCGAGTTAGAAGTTCAGTCCCGAAAACATCACCCGGTTAATGGCGGGCCACTTCCTGGGCGAGCTGTATGCGGGAGGTCAGCCCCAGCTTGGCGTAGACGTGGGTGAGGTGGGATTGCACGGTGCGCGGTGAGACGAAAAGCCGTGTGGCGATGTCGTTGTTGGCCAGACCCTCGCTGACCAGTCGCACCACGTCGCGCTCGGCCGGAGTGAGCGACGCCCAGCCGCTGGCGGGGCGTTTGCGTTCCCCGCGGCCGCGCTGGGTGTAGGCGATCGCCTCCTCGGTGGACAGTGCCGCGCCCTCGGCCCACGCGGCGTCAAAGTCGTGCTCGCCCAAGGCATCTCGCAGCGCCGCCACCGACGCTGTGTGGCCGGCGTCGTAGACCTTGAAGCGGACTACGCCCGTGCGCTGCCGGATGGCCGCCGCCGCGCCAAAAAGCCGCGTCGCCTCCCGGTAGCTGCCGGTGTCGCCAGCCAGCGTGGCCAGGGACTCGAGGTTGTCGGCAGCGCCCACTCGCGCGAAACCGTCCGGGGCGCTCGCCAGCGCGTCATGGGCGTCGCGTTCGGCCTGTTCCGGCTCACCCTGGGCGATGGCCACGCGGGCGCGCGTGGTCAGCGCCAACATCAGCACGCTCCAGCCCGGCGCTGTCGCGACCGCGTCGTCGGCCCAGCTCCGGGCCGCGATCAGATCCCCGCCCGCCAGCGCGGCCTGCGCAATGATCGGGCGCAGGTGCGCCGCGTACCCCGGCAGAACACTCCCGTGCTCCCAGGTCGCCGCGGCCGCGTCCAGCGCCGCCCGAACATCGCCGGCGGCCAAGGTCGCGTTTGCCAACGCAAAATAACCAACGCTCGCGGCGAGATCGCCGAACTCGGACGCGAACTGCAGACAGGCCTGGGCCGCGGCGCGGGCCGCAACCGTGTCACCCTGCAACGCAAGCATGGTGCCCTGGTGCGCGAGGCTAGCCGCTTGGTGGAGCCCATCGTGGGCGGCCGCGGCCTCGGCGGCAACCGCGCCGAATTGTGCGACTGCTCCAGCCAGATCGCCCTGGTGACCCTGTGCCAAACCCAGGCACGAGCGGCAGTGCCGCGAGTTGAACCCGTCACCGATCGCGTCGGCGAGGTCGCGTCCTTCTTCCGCGGGGGCGCGCGCCGCGATCGGGTCACCGGCTGCGATCGCTGCGCTCGCCTGCCAGGTCAGAATCTGGCTGAGCCTCCACTTATCGTCCAGCGCCCGTGCGAGTTCGAGAGCTTCGGCGAAGTAGGCCCCTGCCAGCTCGGCGTTGTAGGCGGCAGTAAAGCCGCAGGCGACCAGCGCCCTGGCCAGCACGCCTCGGTCATCGATGCCGCGCGCGAGCACCAGGGCTTGCTGCGCGCGATCAAGGCTCTCGGCAGCGCCGGACAATAAATAAAGCACTGCCGTGTCGGCCAGCGCCCGGGCGCGCACTGCGGCCGCCACCCCGGCGTCCTGTGCGACCTCGTCGGTGAGCACAGCGTCGAACCCGGCCCGCCCTTCCCGAATGCGTCCTCGCGCGAGCCACAGCGGCTGTAGCGACGACGCCAGCGCCAACGCCAGCTCGATATCGGAGTTTTCCCGGCTCCACAAAAACGCAGCGCGCAGGTTGGCGATCTCGATCTCGGCCTGCTCGATTCGCTGCTCATAATCACTGCCTGCCGGCGCGTCGAGCAGGGCGGCCATCGCCGTGTAGTGATCGCGGTGACGCGACCGGACGGCGTCGGCCTCGCCGGACTCCGCGAGCTTTTCCAGCGCGTACTGGCGCACCGTCTCCAACAGCCGGTAGCGCGTTCGGCCTCGGCTGTCCTCGGCCACCACCAGCGACTTGTCGACCAGCAGGGTGAGCAGATCCAGGACCTGATAGCGCTCCACATCTCCACCACCGGCGACCGCCTGGGCTGCACCCAGGTCGAAGCCGCCCAAAAACACCGCCAGCCGGCGAAACACGACCCTCTCCGGCTCGGTCAACAGCGCATGCGACCAGTCCACCGAGGCGTGCAATGTCTGCTGACGGCGCACGGCGGTGCGCGCCCCCCCAGTCAACAGACGGAACCGGTCATGCAGGCCCTCGAGGATCTCGGCCGCCGACAGCGCGCGCACCCGCGCCGCCGCCAGCTCGATTGCCAGGGGCATCCCATCCAGGCGCTGACAAATCTCACCCACCGCCGAAGCGCTGTCGTTGTCGACGACGAAATCGGGTCGAGCACGGCGAGCGCGGTCGACGAACAACTCGATCGCCTCGTCGGCCAGCGACAGCGACGGCACCCGCCAGCTCACTTCACCCGCGACGCCGATCGGCTCACGACTGGTGGCCAGTAGCGTCAGCCCCGGCGCGGCACCGAGCAGCGCGACGACCAGCTCCGCGCTCGCGTCGAGCAGGTGTTCGCAGTTGTCCAGCACCACCAGCATCTGACGGTCGCGAACAAACCGCAGCAGCGTGTCCATCGTGGAGCGGTCGGGCTGGTCGGGCAGACCGAACGCGCGGGCCACCGCGACCGCCACCACGGCGGAA
>DASQCX010000076.1:0-5463 GCA_035634455.1 Burkholderiaceae bacterium | reverse complement strand
AGGACGGCGACCTGTCCAAGCCCGATGCCGACCTGACCAAGCGCCTGTGCGCCGAGGCCGCCAGGCGCGGCCTGATCCTGCTGTCGTGCGGCTCGTACGCCAACGTCGTGCGCGTGCTGGTGCCGCTGACGGCCAGCGACGCGCTGATCGAAGAAGGCCTGGCCGTCATGGCCGACAGCTTCAAGGCCGTCGCCTGAGCCCCGGGCGTTCGTTCATCACGAGCGAGCGCCAACATCCACCGAAGAGCCGCCGTTCGATGCCCTGACCAGGTGCGTCGAGGCGGCTTTTCCTTTCGTTGCAAGATCCCAGGCAAACCCGGGCGGCCGCGCCGCGGGCGCCCGGCTTGCAGCGGGTAGAGTTGTCACCATCACCGGCCATCATGGCGCCACGCCCGGCCGCAGGAGCTTTCCATGGACATGAAGACTTCCCCCATCGCCACGCTCAACGACGCGGGCCTGCTGAAGAAGGACGCGCTCGTCGGCGGCGAGTGGGTCTCCGGCGTCTCGCGCTTCGACGTCACCGATCCCGCCACCGGCCTGAAGCTGGCCGACGTGCCCAACCTCGGCAGCGCCGACGCGCTGGCCGCCATCGCCGCGGCCGACAAGGCCTGGCCGGCCTGGCGCGCCAAGACGGCCAAGGAACGCCACGCGGTGATGATGAAGTGGTTCTCGCTGATCGTCGCCAACGCCGACGACCTGGCGCGCATCCTCACCGCCGAGCAGGGCAAGCCGCTCGCGGAGGCGCGCGGCGAGGTCGTCTACGGCGCGAGCTTCATCGAGTGGTTCGCGGAAGAGGCCAAGCGCGTCTACGGCGAGACGATCCCGACCACGGACAACGGCAAGCGCTACGTCATCCTCAAGCAGGCGGTGGGCGTGTGCGCGGCCATCACGCCGTGGAACTTCCCGATCGCGATGATCACGCGCAAGGTCGCGCCCGCGCTGGCGGCCGGCTGCCCGGTGGTCATCAAGCCGGCGGAGCAGACGCCGCTGTCGGCGCTCGCGCTGGCCGAGCTCGCGCAGCGCGCCGGCATGCCCGCGGGCGTGCTCAACGTCGTCACCGCCGACGGCGGCAACTCGGTGCTGGTGGGCAAGGCGCTGTGCGAGAGCGACACCGTGCGCCACCTGTCGTTCACCGGCTCCACCGAGGTCGGCCGCATCCTGATGCGCCAGTGCGCGCCCACCGTCAAGAAGCTGTCGCTGGAACTCGGCGGCAACGCGCCCTTCATCGTGTTCGACGACGCCGACATCGATTCGGCCGTCGAGGGCGCGATGGTCTCCAAGTACCGCAACGCCGGCCAGACCTGCGTGTGCGCCAACCGCATGGTCGTGCAGGAAGGCGTGTACGACACCTTCATCGCGCGGCTGGCCGAGAAGGCGCGCGGCATCAAGGTGGGCAACGGCTTCGAGGCCGGCATCAACCAGGGCCCGATGATCGACGGCGCCGCCATCGCCAAGGTCGAGGCGCACATCTCCGACGCGCTGGCCAAGGGCGCGCGCGTGGTCGTCGGCGGCGCCCGCATCGACGACCGCTTCTTCACGCCCACGGTGCTGGCCGACGTCAACGCCGACATGCTGTGCACGAAGGAGGAGACCTTCGGCCCGCTCGCCCCGGTGATGAAGTTCAAGACCGAGGCCGAGGCCATCGCGCTGGCCAACGACACCGAGTTCGGCCTGGCCAGCTACTTCTACACGCGCGACGTCGGCCGCATCTTCCGCGTCGGCGAGGCGCTGGAGTACGGCATGGTGGGCATCAACACCGGCCTGATCTCGGTGGCCGAGGTGCCGTTCGGCGGCGTCAAGCAGTCCGGCCTGGGCCGCGAGGGCTCGCACCAGGGCATCGAGGACTACGTCGAGGTCAAGTACCTCTGCCTGGGCGACATCAACAAATGAGCGTCCGGGCCGCGCCGCGCACGCTTTGCGGGGCCGCGGCCCTCGCGCTCCTGGCCCTCGCGGGCGCGTCCGCGCACGCGGGCTCGCTCGTCGTGCGCGACGGCGACGACAACGGCTGGACGGTCAACGACGACCCCCAGGCCGACGCCAACGACTTCCTGCTGCGCCACCTGCTGCGCGGCGCGCAGCCCGACGACCGCTTCGGCCGCAACGGCCAGACCGCGTTCACGCTCAACGCCGCCAACGACGCGCCGGCCAGCGTGCGCGTCGACGCCCAGCGCCGCATCTGGATGGTGGGCGCGTCGCTCGCCGGCAACCAGCCGCAGCCGGTGGTCGCGCGCTTCCGCGCCGACGGCAACGCCGACCTCGCATGGGGCGTGCAGGGCAAGCTGCAGCTCGCGCCGGCGGGCACGGCCGTCAAGCCCGACGACCTGCTGCCGCTGGCCGACGGCTCGGTGCTGGTCGCGGGCGAGACCGCCGGCGTCGCCACGCCGCGCGCCGTCGTGTTCCACCTGTCCGCCAACGGCACGCTCGATCGCGCCTTCGGCAACGGCGGCCTTTGGCAGCGCCCGGGCGACGCCGACCCGTCCGCCGCCACCAGCCTGGCCGCCAGCGGCGACGGCCTGGTCGCCGTCGCGGTGGCCGTGCGCGGCGCCAAGCCCGGCGCCGAGCTGTGGCAGCTCACCGACGCCGCGCCCACCGTCCTCCTGCGCCAGCCGCTGGACGACACGAACGACGGCGAGGACCTGCGCGCCGAGTGGGCGACCGACCACTGGGCGCTGGCCAACGGCGCCGGCCCCACCGGCATCGTCGCGCCGGCGCTGCTCACGAACCGCGCACCGTCGGCCGCCGCGTCGGCGGCGTCGGCCGACCCCGGCCAGGGCGGCTTCAACCCGTTCGCCTCGGAAGCGGCATCGGCCCCCGCCGCCGCGCCCGAGAACGACGGGCTGCCGTGGACGTGGATCGCCATCGCCGCCGTGCTGCTCGCCGCGATCGCCGGTGCGTTCGTGATGCGCGCGCGCCGGCCGCAGCAGGCACTGCGCAAACCGTAGGACGGCCGCGCCAGCCGTCAGCCGTCGTTGGCCGCGCCGGCGCGGACCTGTCCGAGTTCGGACACCCCGGTGTTGGACGCCTGGCCCACCGCGCGGCGCATCAGCGACGCGGCATCCCTGCCGTGCGCCGGGTACTGGCCGATGCCGACGATGCCCATCACCGGCAGCTCCTGCCCCGCGATGCTGAACGGCTGCTTCAGCGAGGCCAGCAGCTTGCGCGCGACGCCCGCAGCGTCGTCCTCGGCGTCGATCCAGGCCAGCAGCACGCCGAACATGTCCGAGCCCAGCGAGGCGACGACGTCGCTCGCGCGCAGGGCCGCGCGCAGGCGCACGGCGGCCTTGCGGCGCAGCACGTTGGCCGCCTCGGCGCCGAGCGACAGCTCCGCCGCCTGGAAGCCCTCCAGCCGCAGCACGATCAGCGCCATCGCGGCGGGCTCGCGCTCGCGCAGCGCCAGCAGGTGGGTCATGTGTTCCAGCAGCTGCGCGTGCGTGGGCAGGCCGGTGGTGAGGTCGGTGGAAAACGCGCGCCGGGCGCTCGCGTCGATGCGCTTGCGCTCGATGGCCACGCGCAGCACGCGGCCCAGCGCATCGTCGCTGGCGTGGCGCTTGGCCAGCACGTCCTGCACGCCCATCTGCAGCAGCTTGATGCACTGCACGGGCGTGGGCTCGGGCGCGACGACGACCACCGCCGTGTCCATCACCGCATGCGACAGCCCCGGCCAGGCGAGCAGCCGGTCGTAGTCGGCCGGCGTCTTCACCTCGACCAGCAAGGCGTCACAGGCGCCGTCGTGCAAGGCCTCGGCGACCTCGGCCAGGCCGCTGCACGGATGGACGACGAACGGCCCGTGGGACGACGTGAACAGATCCGGCGCGACGGCGCTGAGACAGATGACCTGGAACGGATTAGCCATGGGCGCCAACATTCGAGTGGCACCCATGATGCCGCGGATTTGCTGCGGTGCACAGACATGGAAACACTGAATGCGACCGGCACGCGACCGCCATCCGCCCGCAGGCCGCGACGCCCTCGCGCGCCGCGCTAGAATCCGCCGCGGACTGCGGGTGTAGTTCAATGGTAGAACTTCAGCTTCCCAAGCTGACTACGTGGGTTCGATTCCCATCACCCGCTCCACATCGCCGGACCTGCGCCACGCGCATGCCAGCGGCGGATGGCCGAAGCCTCCCCGATGTCCGCCCGCGACGACGCACGTCGCCGCCCATCCCCTTCAGTTCGCCGGCGCGATCGCCTGGCACGCGTTGGCCACGCAGCCCAGCGTCGGCGGCGCCACGATCACCGTCGTGCAGGCCGTGGCCGGCGGCGGCGCGAGCGAGATCGCGCGTGCGGCCTGCACGCGCTCGTCGGCCGCGGCGGCGCTGGCGGCCTCGGCGGTCGGCGACACCAGCGAGTAGGGGGTATAGCCGGTGGCGGCGCAATGCCCTTGCGGCTGCACCAGCGTGAGGGCGCCGCACTGCTGCACGGCGTTGCAGGGCGATGCCGGCGCCAGGGAGAGGGCCTCGGCCCGGTCGGCGTCGGCCTGATCCAGCGCCGTCTGGTAGTCGTTGGAATTGGAGCCGCCGCCGCACGAGGCGAGCGACAGCGCCGTCAGCGCGAGAAGCGTGAACCTGGTCATGCGATGCCTTCCTGGGTTTCTTGTTGTCGGAAGGCAGGCGCCGGCGAAAGCGCCCGCCACGTCGCGTTTTTAGTGATGGGCGGCGAGGCTGTCAACGGCAAAGCGCCAGGTCAGCGATAAAAGGCGCTCGGCGGCTCGCCGAACTGGCGCTTGAACATCGCGGCGAACGCGCTCGGGCTGTCGTAGCCGAGCGCCAGCGCGACGTCGACCACCTTGTCGCCGACGGCCAGGCGCTCCAGCCCGTGCAGCAGCCGCGCCTGCTGGCGCCACTGGCCGAAGGTCATGCCCGTCTCGCGGGCGAACAGGCGCTGGATGGTCTTGACGTCGATCTCCAGCGTCGCGGCCCAGTCAGCCAGCGTGGCGGTGTCGTCGGGCTGGCCGGCGATGCGCTGGCAGATGCGGCGCAGGCGCTCGTCGGTAGGCTGCGGCAGGTACAGCGGCAGCACCGGCAGCGCGTGCAGCTCGTCCAGCAGGAGGCGCATCAGGCGTCCGTCGCGCGAGTCGGCGGCGTAGGGCAGCGGCACCTGCACGGCGGCGCGGATCAGCTCGGCCAGCAGCCCCGAGACGCCGACCGCCTGCGCCTTGCCCGGCAGGTGCGCCGCCGCGTCGGGCCGCACGTAGATGCTGCGCATGTGCACGACGCCGATGCAGCGTACCTGGTGCGACACGCCGGGCGGCATCCAGATGGCGCGCGTCGGCGGCACGATCCACTGGCCGCCGTCGCCCGCCACCATCATCACGCCATGCTCGGCATAGACGAGCTGGCCGCGCGCGTGGTGGTGCAGCTCGGTCACGTAGCCGGCGGGATAGTCGGTGGCCTTGGTGACGACGGGCAGCGCGTCGACGTCGCGCTCGTCGGCGACGACCGGGCGGTAGACGGAATCCTGGGGG
>DASQCX010000075.1:0-3433 GCA_035634455.1 Burkholderiaceae bacterium | reverse complement strand
CGGCGACACCCCGCCGCCCGCGCTCGTCGATCGCATGGCGCAGCGCTGGCTGGCCACCGACGGCGACATCGCGCAGGTGATGCGCACGCTGCTCGCATCGCCCGAGTACGACGCCTCGCTGGGCCAGCATTTCAAGGATCCGTGGGAATACGTGCTGTCGGCGGCACGCCTGGCCTACGACGGCGACGTCGTCGTCAACGCCCAGCCCTTGCTCAACGCGCTGCGCCAGCTGGGCGAGCCGCCGTTCGGCCGCGAGACGCCCGACGGCTTCCCGATGGTCGAGGCCGCGTGGGCCAGCCCGGGCCAGATGACGGCGCGCTTCGACCTCGCCAAGAACCTGGTCGGCGGCAACGGCAATGGCAACGGCGGGCTGTTCCGCATCGACGGCCTGGCCGCACCGAGCCCGCTGCCCAGGGCGCGCGTCGAGAGCGCCGCCTGGCTGCGCACGCAGGCGCCGCGCGAGTCCGAGGCCACGCGCCAGGCCTTGTTCGAGACGCTGCAGGCGCATCCGGGCGACTGGGCCTGGCTGGCCATCGTGTCGCCCGAGTTCATGCGCAACTGAAGGAGACCCGCATGCAACGACGCCACTTCCTCCACGCCGCGCTGGCCGGCGGACTCGTGCTCGACGCGGCGCGCACGTGGGCGGCGCCCGCGGGGGCTGCGGTCGACAGCCGGCTGCTGGTCGTGTTCCTGCGCGGGGCCTACGACGCCTGCAACGTGCTGATCCCGCAGACCTCGTTCTACGCCGAGTCGCGGCCGCACATCGCGATCGCGCGGCCCGGCGCGGGCACCGACGCGGCGCTCGCGTTCGACGCCGACTGGGCGTTGACGCCGGCGCTGCAGTCCACGCTGTATCCGCGCATCCAGGCCGGGGAGGTCGCGTTCGTCCCGTTCGCCGGCATCGACGACCTGTCGCGCAGCCACTTCGAGACGCAGGATCGCGTCGAGCTGGGCCTGCCCTTGCCGGGCGAGCACCTCGACCCGGGCGCGCCGCGGCCGGATACCACCCAGGGTTTCCTGAATCGCCTGGCGCAGGAACTGGGCGCGCGGCTCGATGCCGACCGGCGCGTGATGGCCTTCACCGACCGCCTGCCCACGGTACTGCAGGGCCGCCGCGTGGTGCTCAACACCAACCTCGGCCGCACCGGCAAGCCCGCCACCGACGCGCGCCAGGCCGCGCTGCTGCAGAAAATGTACGCCGGCACGACGCTGGAGCGCGGCGTCGACGAGGGCCTGGACACGCAGCGCCAGGTCGCCATGGAGATGGCCGCCGAGATGCAGCAGGCCAGCCGCAACGCCGTCTCGCCCAAGGGCTTCGAGCTCGAGGCCACGCGCATCGCGCGCCTGATGCGCGACGAGGTGCGCATCGGCTTCGTCGACGTCGGCGGCTGGGACACCCACGTCGGCCAGGGCGGCGCCACCGGCGCGCTGGCGGGCCGCGTCACCGACCTCGGCCGCGGCCTGGACACCTTCGCCCGCGAGATGGGGCCGGCGTGGCGCGACACGGTCGTCGTCGTGATCAGCGAGTTCGGCCGCACGTTTAGGGAGAACGGCAACCGCGGCACCGACCACGGACACGGCACCGCCTACTGGGTGCTGGGCGGCGGCGTGCGGGGCGGCGTGCGCGGCGAGCAGGTGGCGCTGACGGGTCCGGCGGCGCTGAACCAGGGCCGCGACTGGCCGGTGCTCAACGAGTACCGCGCGGTGTTCGGCGGGCTGTTCCAGCGCATGTACGGCCTCGACGCCGAGCAGCTGCAGCGCGTGTTCCCAGGTGGAAAGCCGCGCGACCTGCAGCTCGTCTGACCGCCCGCCGCCTCTTCCAGGCGCGAAATCCACCCGCAACCCGGCCTTCGGCGCCGGCCGGCTTCACGCGCGCCCTGTACCATTGCAAGCCTTGTTTCCCGGCTTTTCAGCGCGCTCCGCACCAGCGCGCCGCGCAGCCCGCACCGGCGCTTTTACGTGTCTGATTTCGACTACGACGACTACGACTTCGATTCCCTGCCCGCCACGCGTCCCGCGAAGGCGGCGGCCGACGAGGGCGTGCGCGTCGCCGCGGATCCGGCGCGTCGCCGCGGCGCGAGCGGCGCCGACCTGCACGGCATCCTGCAACAAGTGTTCGGTTACAGCGCGTTCCGCGGCGAGCAGCAGCGCATCGTCGAGACGGTGACCGCCGGCGACGACGCCCTGGTGCTGATGCCCACCGGCGGCGGCAAGAGCCTGTGCTACCAGGTGCCGGCCATCGCGCGCCATCGCGCTGGGCTGGGCGTCACGCTGGTCATCAGCCCGCTGATCGCGCTGATGCACGACCAGGTCGGCGCGCTCGAGGAGCTCGGCGTGCACGCGGCCTTCCTCAACTCGTCGCTCACCGGCGAGGAGGCGCAGCGCGTCGAGCGCGAGATGATGAGCGGCCGCCTGGTGCTGCTGTACGCGGCGCCCGAGCGCGTCACCAACCCGCGCTTCATGGCCATGCTCACCTCGCTGGACGAGCGCGGCCTGCTGAGCCTGGTGGCCATCGACGAGGCGCATTGCGTCAGCCAGTGGGGCCACGACTTCCGCGAGGACTACCTGCAGCTCGCGCAGCTGCACGAACGCTTCCCCGACGTGCCGCGCGTGGCGCTCACCGCCACCGCCGACGACCACACCCGCACCGACATGCGCGAGCGCCTCGCGCTCGCGAACGCGCGCGAGTTCATCTCGAGCTTCGACCGCCCCAACATCCGCTACACCATCGTCGAGAAGGACGAGGCGAGAAAGCAGCTGCTGCGCTTCCTGCGCGACGAGCACGAGGACGACGCCGGCATCGTCTACTGCCAGAGCCGCAAGAAGGTCGAGGAGACCGCCGCCTGGCTGACGTCCGAAGGCATCGCCGCGCTGCCGTACCACGCCGGCCTGGACGCCGACGTGCGCCGCCGCCACCAGGATCGCTTCCTGCGCGAGGACAGCCTGGTCATGTGCGCCACCATCGCCTTCGGCATGGGCATCGACAAGCCCGACGTGCGCTTCGTCGCCCACCTCGACCTGCCCAAGAACATCGAGGGCTACTACCAGGAGACGGGCCGCGCGGGCCGCGACGGCGAGGCCGCCGACGCCTGGATGGCCTACGGCCTGGCCGACGTCGTCAACCAGCGCCGCATGATCGACGAGAGCCCGGCCAACGAGGAATTCAAGAAGCTGCAGCGTGGCAAGCTCGACGCGCTGCTGTCGCTGGCCGAGGCGCACGACTGCCGGCGCGTGCGGCTGCTCGCCTATTTCGGCGAACAGAGCACGGCCTGCGGCAACTGCGACAACTGCCTGCATCCGCCGGCCACGTGGGACGCGACGGAAGCCGCGCGCATGGCGCTGTCCACCGTCTACCGCTTCCGCCAACACTCGGGCCTGTCCTTCGGCGCCGGCCACCTGATCGACGTGCTGCGCGGCAAGGTCACCGACAAGA
>DASQCX010000074.1:0-2003 GCA_035634455.1 Burkholderiaceae bacterium | reverse complement strand
CGGATCGACCACCACGCCGTTGCCGATGTAGCAGTTCACGCCTTCGCGCATCACGCCCGACGGGATCAGCTGCAGCGCGGTCTTGACGCCCTTGATGACCAGCGTGTGGCCCGCGTTGTGGCCGCCCTGGAAGCGGACGACGCCCTGGGCGTGGTCGGTCAGCCAGTCGACGACCTTGCCCTTGCCTTCGTCACCCCATTGGGTGCCGACGACGACGACGTTGCGGCCGCGCGAGGGGATGGTGGTGTTGCCTTGTTGCATGGACATTCGCAGGAAGAGTGATTCGGCGGCCGGCGCGAGCCGGGTGGTGCGTTGGCGGTGGAAGCGGTGGATTCAGGCCGTCGTGAGCGGCCGCAGCGTCCACTGGTTGTCGA
This sequence comes from Burkholderiaceae bacterium, assembly GCA_035634455.1. Taxonomy (GTDB): domain Bacteria; phylum Pseudomonadota; class Gammaproteobacteria; order Burkholderiales; family Burkholderiaceae_C; genus Scleromatobacter. Next base: position 1,629 of record DASQCX010000074.1, on the reverse strand, counting down.
TGGCGACGAGCTCGCGGTCGCAGTCGAATTCCTGCGTCTCGTGCTCGTGGCCCGGCAAGGCGCACACCACGGTCTCGTTGGCGGCGCGCAGCGCGCGGATGGCGGCGCGCAGCGCGGCGTCCTCGCTCCACGGCGCGCGGATGGCGGCGCGCAGCGGCGCGACGGGCATGGCGGCCGAGAGCTGGCGCAGGTCGAGGCTGAAGCCGACGGCCGGACGGTTGCGGCCGAAGACGGCGCCGACCTCGTCGTAACGGCCGCCGCGCAGCAGCGCGTCGGTGGAGCCGCCGGCGTAGACCGAGAAGCGCACACCGCTGTAGTAGGCGTAGCCGCTCATGTCGGACAGGTCGAAGCCGACCTCGATGCCCGGATGCGCGGCGCGCAGGTGACGGCCCAGCCAGGCGAGGTCGTCCAGCGCCGCGGCGATGCCAGGCAGCGCGGGCAGGCGGCGGCGCGCGACGTCCAGCACTTCCTCGCCGCCGTACAGGTCGAGCAGCAGCAGCAGCGCGTCGCGCACGGGCGCGGAGCAGCCCGCGACCAGCGCCTCGACGGCGCTGCGATCCTTCAGCGTGAGCGCGGCGACGATGTCGGCCACGGCTTCCGGCGCCCTGCCCTCGGTGGCCAGCAGGCTGCGCACGATGCGCGCGTCGCCCATGTCCAGCACCAGGCGGCCGAAGCCGGCGGCGGCCAGGCCGTCGAGCGCGAGGTCCTGGATCTCGAGGTCGGCTTCGAGTCCGGCGTGGCCGTAGATCTCGGCGCCGAACTGCAGCGGCTCGCGCGTGGCCAGCGGGCGGTCCGGGCGCGCATGCAACACCGGGCCGCAGTAGCACAGGCGGGCCACGCCCTGGCGATTGAGCAGGTGGGCGTCGATGCGGGCGACCTGCGGCGTGGTGTCGGCGCGCACGCCCAGCATGCGGCCGCTCAGCTGGTCGACCAGCTTGAAGGTCTTGAGGTCGAGCGCGTGGCCGGTGCCCGAGAGCAGCGACTCCAGGTGCTCCAGCATCGGCGGGATCACCAGCTCGAAACCGTAGCTGCGGGCCAGGTCGAGCAGCTTGCGCCGCAGTTCCTCGATGCGCCGCGCTTCGGACGGCAGGACATCGGCGATGTGCTCGGGCAGTAGCCAAGCAGACGTCATGAGAATGCTGGAGGGGTTAAAACCGGGATTGTACCGATGTGTCCAGGCGGGCGAGCGAATGTTTCGTGCCGGCCGGCACGCTGGCGGCTGCCAGCCACGGGCTTTTGCGCAAGCCAGCCTTCGCGCCGGCGGGCGCCGGACAGCGGCTTGCCCCGGGCATCAGGGCCCGAAGATCAGCAGGATCAGCGTGCCGGCCACCAGGCTGGACAGCCCCAGCAACCGGATCTGCGCGTCGGACATCTGCAGCGCGCGCTCGAACACCCGGCGCCAGGCACCGGGGCTCAGGAACGGCAGCAGGCCCTCGAAGATCAGCACCAGCGCGATCGCGCTGGCGGCCAGCAGCTCCATCTCAATGCTTCTTGGCCGCGGCCGTGTCGGGTGCGCCCGCGCCGCCGGAGCCGCGCATCGCCTTGAAGAAGTCGGAGCTGGAGTCGACCACGACGACGTCCGACTTCTTGTTGAAGCTCGCGCGATAGGCCTCGACGTTGCGGTAGAAC
>DASQCX010000073.1:0-2180 GCA_035634455.1 Burkholderiaceae bacterium | reverse complement strand
GGGCGCCCGCCCGACGCCGCTGGCCGGCGCGCCCGCGGGGCACGACGTCGACCTGTTCGACGAGTTCTGCGAGCACCTGATCGTGCGCACCGCGCCCGGCAACCACGAGCCCGGCGAGGTCGTGGGCACCTATCGCGTGCTGACGCCGAGCGCCGCGCAACGCGCCGGCAGCTTCTACAGCGACACCGAATTCGACCTGACCCGCCTGCGCCCGCTGCGCGACCGCATGGTGGAACTGGGCCGCAGCTGCGTGCATCCCGACCACCGCACCGGCGGCGTGATCCTGGCGCTGTGGGGCGCGCTGGCCCAGTTCATGGAGCAGAACGCCATGGAGACGGTGATCGGCTGCGCCAGCATCTCGATGCGCGACGGCGGCCACTGCGCAGCCAGCCTGTGGGCGCGCCTGCGCGAGACGCATCTCGCGCAGGCCGATCGCCAGGTGCGCCCGCGCGTGGCGCTGCCGGTGGACGACCTGGACCAGTCGCTGGACGTCGAGCCGCCCGCGCTGATCAAGGGCTACCTGCGCATGGGCGCCAAGGTGCTGGGCGCGCCGGCCTGGGATCCGGAGTTCAACACGGCCGACCTGCCGCTGCTGACCCGCGTGGCCGACATCCCGGCCCGCTACCAGCGCCACTTCCTGGGCTGAACGCCCCGCGGCGCCGGACGGCGCACGCCGTCTACTGGCCTTCGCCGAACTTGTCGTTGACGAGCGCGGCGATGGCGTCGGCCGCCTGCTGCTCGTCCTCGCCCTCGGTCTCGAGCTCGACCTCGGAGCCGAGGCCGGCGGCCAGCATCATGATGCCCATGATGCTCTTCGCGTTGACCCGCCGTCCGTTGCGGGACATGAAGACCTCGCACTTGAAACTGCTGGCCAGCTTGGTGAGCTTGGCGGAGGCGCGGGCGTGAAGGCCCAGCTTATTGCTGATGACAAGAGGAGTTCGGATCATTCGAGAGCGGGGGTTGTACCTGGTTCTGCGGCCGCGTCTGCGCCACCTGCATGACGCCTTGCGAGGCGCCCGCGACCGCGCGGGCCACCAGCGCGTCGAGCGGCTCGCCGAGGTAGCACAGCGAACGCCACAGCATCGGCACGTTGACGCCGGCCACCACGCGCACGCTGACGCCGTCGGCCAGGCGCTGGGCCACGTTGCACGGCGTGGCGCCGAACACGTCGGTCAGCACCAGCACCTCCGGCGCGTTCAGGCGCGCGAGCGCCGCGCGCGCGAGCGATTCAACCGTCTCCGGCGACATCGTCGGCTCGACGTCGATCGCCTCGAACAGGCGGCCCTTTTCCTCGTAACAGTGCCCCGCGACGGACAACAGCGCCGAGGCGAGGGGAGCGTGAGCGATCAGCAGTACAGCGGCCACGTGGATTCAGACCCGAGCGCCTGGGAACGGCGCAAACGAACGATTATCGGCCTGGAAGCTCGGCAAACCTAGTACGCGGACTCTGGCGGCGGGCGCCGCGCCCGCGCTTCGTGGCGGTTTTGCACGCTTCCGGGAGCAAGACGCACCGCCCTGAACGCTAGCTGGGGTCCCTGCCCGGCTTTTCCAGGTCGAAGCGCAGGCCGTCCTCGAACGGGCGCAGCGCCGCATCGGGCAGCGTCCTGCCGACGGCGCTCGCCTGGTAGACGCGCGTGCCGCGGCCGAAGACGCGGAACGCCTCGTCGATCGTCTCGCCGTCCGGCCGGCGGCCATGCAGGTGCGCACTGGTGTTTCCAGAGAACGGGGTGATCCCGCGCAGGTTCAACGCGCCAGCCGGCGAATCCGCCGACCGGATGGCCGCGACGGCGTTGTCGCGCAGCGCGAACAGCACCGGGTCGACCTTCGCCGGATCGCCCACCTCGGCCGTGGCGACCCCGTAGGTGACGCCGCCGGCCTCGCACGACAGCATGAACAGCTTCAGCGGGACGCCGGCGACGGTCACGTCGCGCTGGAACCGCGCCGGGCGGCAGGGAAGTTCCGCAACGAGCGGGGTGTCGGGCAACGGGACGCTGCGCCAGTCGAAGGTCGGCGCGCAGGCGCCCAGGCTGGCCAATGTCGCCAGTCCAAGCAGCGTCCGGGACGTCAGGTTGCGGCAACTGTCAGCGGGTGTATCCGAATGTTCTTTGTTCGGCATCAGGTCATCATGTCCTTGAATACACGGTCTGCCAGGTGTTTTCACCCTCTTGAGGGATGGAATC
>DASQCX010000072.1:0-2085 GCA_035634455.1 Burkholderiaceae bacterium | reverse complement strand
GATTCCATCCGCCGGCTGATCGCCGAATGCCGCGACGACGCCGTCGGCGGCCTGCTCGCGCTGCCGGTGCCCGACACGCTCAAGCGCGCGGACGCGGGCGCGCACGCCGCCGGGCGTGACGCGCACGCCCGCGTCGGCGCGACCGTCCCGCGCGAGCGCATCTGGGCCGCGCAGACGCCGCAGATGTTCCGCCTCGGCACGCTGCGCGACGCGCTGCGCGCCGGCTTCGCGCGGCCCGAACTGCAGATCACCGACGAGGCCAGCGCCATCGAGGCCGCCGGCCTCGCGCCGCGCCTGGTGCGCGGCGACTTCGAGAACCTCAAGGTCACCTGGCCCGAGGACTTCGCGCTCGCCGAGCGGCTGTTGCTCAGCCGAGCGAGCCACGCACCGAAAGCCCACGCATGACCGTACCGTTTCGCATCGGCGAGGGCTGGGACACCCACCAGCTCGTCGAAGGCCGCCCGCTGATCCTCGGCGGCGTCACCATCCCGCACACCCACGGCCTGCTGGGCCATTCCGACGCCGACGCGCTGTGCCACGCCATCACCGACGCCCTGTTCGGCGCCGCCGGCCTGGGCGACATCGGCCGCCACTTCCCCGACACCGACGCCGCGTTCAAGGGCGCCGACTCGATCGCGCTGCTGGCCGAATGCGCCCGCCGCGTGCGCGCCGCCGGCTGGGAGCCGGTCAACATCGACTCCACCATCGTCGCGCAGAAGCCCAAGCTCGCGCCCTACATCGACGCGATGCGGGATCGCCTCGCGCAGACGCTGGACATGGCCCGCGACCTCGTCAACGTGAAGGCCAAGACGGCCGAGAAGATGGGCCCGGTGGGCGAGCTGAAGGCGATCGAGACGCGGGCGGTGTGCCTGGTGCAGCGGATCGAGACACGCTGAACCGCTGCGGCAACGAAAAGGGGCGCCGTGGCGCCCCTTCAGGTACTTCAGCGCCGGCGGCTCACTCGCCCTTGCCACCCAGCTTGAGCATCTCCGCTCCCGTGCCCGAACCCAGCAGGCCGGCGCGGGCGTAGGTCATCAGCTTCTCGCGCGTGTCCTGGATGTCGAGGTTGCGCATCGTCAGCTGGCCGATGCGGTCGGCCGGCGTGAAGCTGAGTTCGCCCTTTTCCATCGTCAGGCGCTCGGGCTTGTACGTCAGGTTGGGCGACTCGGTGTTCAGCAGCGAGTAGTCGTTGCCGCGGCGCAGTTCCAGCGTCACCTCGCCGGTGATGGCGCGCGCCACCCAGCGTTGCGCGGTCTCGCGCAGCATCAGCGCCTGCGAGTCGAACCAGCGGCCCTGGTACAGCAGGCGGCCGAGCGCGCGGCCGTTGTCGCGGTACTGCGCGATCGTGTCCTCGTTGTGGATGCCGGTGACCAGGCGCTCGTAGGCGATGAACAGCAGCGCCAGCCCCGGGGCCTCGTAGATGCCGCGGCTCTTGGCCTCGATGATGCGGTTCTCGATCTGGTCGCTCATGCCCAGGCCGTGGCGGCCGCCGATGCGGTTGGCCTCCATCATCAGCGCCACCGGATCGGCGTACTCGACGCCGTTCAGGGCGACCGGCACGCCTTCGTTGAAGCGCACCGAGACCTCCTCGCGCTTCACTTCCACGTCGTCGCGCCAGAACGCGACGCCCATGATCGGGTTCACGATCTTGATGCCGGACTCGAGGCTTTCGAGGTCCTTCGCTTCGTGCGTCGCGCCGAGCAGGTTCGAGTCGGTCGAATACGCCTTTTCAGCCGACATTTTGTAGTCGAAGCCCGACTGGCGCATGAACTCGGACATTTCCGCGCGGCCGCCGAGTTCGTCGATGAACAACTGGTCGAGCCACGGCTTGTAGATCTTCAGGTCCGGATTGACGAGCAGGCCGTAGCGGTAGAAGCGCTCGATGTCGTTGCCCTTGTACGTGCTGCCGTCGCCCCAGATGTTGACGCCGTCTTCCTTCATCGCGGCGACGAGCATCGTGCCCGTCACGGCGCGGCCGATCGGCGTGGTGTTGAAGTACGTGACGCCCGCCGTCGAAATGTGGAACGCGCCGCATTGCAGCGCCGCGATGCCTTCCGCGACCAGCTGCGCGCGGCAGTCGATCAG
>DASQCX010000071.1:0-4764 GCA_035634455.1 Burkholderiaceae bacterium | reverse complement strand
GCGTTCGTAGCGGTCGCCGACGGCGAGCAGCATGTCCTTGGTGAAGTACAGGTCGCCCCGCTTCTCACCGTGGTATTCGAAGATGTGCGTCTCGACGATGGAGTCCACCGGGCAGCTCTCCTCGCAGAAGCCGCAGAAGATGCACTTGGTCAGGTCGATGTCGTAGCGCGTGGTGCGGCGCGTGCCGTCGCTGCGCACGTCGGACTCGATCGTGATCGCCATCGCGGGGCACACGGCCTCGCACAGCTTGCAGGCGATGCAGCGCTCCTCGCCGTTGTCGTAGCGGCGCAGCGCGTGCAGGCCGCGGAAGCGCGGCGACATCGGCGTCTTCTCTTCCGGGAACTGGACGGTGATCGTCGGCGAGAAGAAGTACTTGCCGGTCAGCTTCATGCCGCGGAACAGCTCCACGAGCAGGAAGCTCGAGAAGAAGTCCTTGAACGAGAACGACGGCTTGGAAACAGTGGTAGCAGACATGGTTTACTGGCCTCGCCTCATTTCCAGATCGACAGCGGGGACTGCATCCACAGCCCGATGACGACCAGCCAGACCAGCGTCACCGGAATGAAGATCTTCCAGCCCAGGCGCATGATCTGGTCGTAGCGATAGCGCGGGAACGTCGAGCGCACCCACAGGAACATGGACACCACGCAGAACACCTTGGCGAACAGCCAGATGAAATTCGGGATGAACGAGAGGAATCCGAACGGGGGCAGCCAGCCGCCCAGGAACATGATCACGCACAGCGTCGAGACCAGGATCATGTTGGCGTACTCGGCCAGGAAGAACATCGCGAACGCCATGCCCGAGTACTCGACCATGTGGCCGGCCACGATCTCCGATTCGCCTTCGACGACGTCGAACGGGGCGCGGTTGGTCTCCGCCAGGCCCGAGATGAAGTAGACGAAGAAGATCGGCAGCAGCGGCAGCCAGTTCCAGGACAGGAAGTTCAGGCCGTGCTCGGCCATCATGCCCTTGCCCTGCCCCGCCACGATCTCGCCCATGTTCATCGTGCCCGAGACCATCAGCACCACGACCAGGCAGAAGCCCATCGCGATCTCGTAGCTGACCATCTGCGCCGAGGCGCGCAGCGCGCCCAGGAACGCGTACTTCGAGTTCGACGCCCAGCCGGCGACGATCACGCCGTAGACCTCGAGCGAGGTGATGGCCATGATGAACAGCAGGCCCGCGTTGACGTCCGCGAGCACGACGCCCGGATCGAACGGCACGACGGCCCAGGCGGCCAGCGCCGGCATGATCGTCATCACCGGGGCGATGAAGAACAGCTTCTTGTTGGCGGCCGTCGGGCGGATGATCTCCTTGAAGATCAGCTTGACGGCGTCGGCGATCGGCGTGAGCAGGCCCAGCGGACCGACGCGGTTCGGGCCCGGACGGATCTGCGACCAGGCGATCGCCTTGCGCTCCCACAGCGTCAGGTAGGCGACCAGGCCCAGCAGCGGCAGGATCGTGACGACGATGCGCACCAGCGCCCACACCACGGGCCACAGGATGCCGCCCAGGTGGGCGAGGCCCCATTGATTGAGTGAATCGATCATTGGTTTTCTTCGCTCCGGATCAGGCCTTGGCCACCGCGATGGCGCCGAACGACGCGCCGAGGCCGGCCGTCAGCACATGACCGGCGGGCACGCGCACGGCCGTCGCGGCGAGCGTCTTGTCGAGACGGGCCGCGAGCACGGCTTGCGCCCCGCCCTGGCTCACGCGCACCTTGTCGCCGGCCGCGAGACCGAGCTCGGCCCACAGCTTCTCGGGCAGCGAGGCCTGCGGCGCGCGGGCGTCGGCGGTCAGCTGCAGCGAGAGCGCGCGGCGCACGAGGCTGTCGGTGGCGTAGATGGGCACGTCGGCGATGCGCTCGAAGCCGGCAGCGGCAGCGGCGGGCAGCGCGGCGGGCAGCGCGGCGTCGTTGCTCAGGCGCGCGGCGAGCGTCGTAAGGTCGCCCAGCGCCTCGCCCAGCACCTCGTCGGCCGACTGCTGCAGGAAGCCCGGCAGGCCCAGCATGTCGCCCAGCACGCGCAGCACCTTCCACGCCGGACGGGTCTCGCCCAGCGGACGGGCGACGCCCTGGAACGACTGCACGCGGCCCTCGGCGTTGACGAAGGTGCCGGCGGTCTCGGTGAACGGCGAGACCGGCAGCAGCACGTCGGCGACGTCGGCGGCGGCGTTGCGGAACGGGGTCAGCGCGACCACCAGGCCCGAGCCGCCGAGGGCGGCGCGCGCGGCGGCAGCGTCGGCGGCGTCCAGCTCGGGCTCGACGCCCAGCAGGAACAGCGCCTTCATCGGCTGCGACAGCATCTGGCCGGCGTTCAGGCCGCCGGCGCCCGGCAGCGCGTTGACCAGCTGCGCGCCGACGCTGTTGCCGGCTTCGCCCAGGTAGCCGACGCTCGCGCCGGTGGCCTTGGCGATCCAGCCGGCCAGCGCCAGCAGCGTGGACGCCTGCGGGTGCTGCGCGGCGGCGTTGCCCAGCAGCACGGCCTTGGCGGTGCCGTTGAGCAGCGAGGCGGCGATAGCCTCGGCCTGCGCCGACGCCTCGCCGGCGAAGGGTGCCGTGCCGCCCTGCGCCTTGGCGACGCAGTGGGCGACGTCGGCCAGCGCCTTGACCCAGCCGCTCGGCGCGACGCTCAGCTGCGTGGCGACGGGCAGCAGCCAGTCGTCGGCCAGCGCGTTGACGGCGTGGATCTCGGCGCCGGCGCGCGCGGCCTGGCGCAGGCGTTGCGCGAGCAGCGGGTGGTCCTTGCGCAGGAACGAGCCCACGACCAGCGCGCGATCCAGCTTGGACAGCGACGCGATCGTCGTGCCCAGCCAGCGCACGCCGCCGGTGTGCGTGAAGTCCGAATGACGGGTGCGATGGTCGACGCTCTCGCTGCCGAGGGCGCGCACCAGCTTGGCCAGCAGGTGCAGTTCTTCGACCGTGGAACCGGCATGGCCCAGCGCGCCGATGCCGGCGACGCCGAACTCGGCCTTCACGCGCTTGACGCCGTCGACGACGTAGTTCAGCGCCGTGGGCCAGTCCACCGTCTGCCACTGGCCGCCCTGCTTGATCATCGGGGCGGTGAGGCGGGCCTCGGAGTTCAGGGCCTCGTACGAGAAGCGGTCGCGGTCGGCGATCCAGCACTCGTTGACGTCCTCGTTCTCGTACGGGACGACGCGCAGCACCTGGTTGTTCTTGACCTGGACGACGAGGTTGGCGCCGACCGAGTCGTGCGGGCTCACGCTGCGGCGGCGCGAGAGTTCCCACGTGCGCGCCTGGTAGCGGAACGGCTTGGACGTGATCGCGCCAACCGGGCAGACGTCGATCATGTTGCCCGACAGCTCGGAGTCGATCGAGCGGCCGACGAAGGTCTGGATCTCGGAGTGCTCGCCGCGATTGACCATGCCCAGCTCCATCTGCCCGGCCACTTCCTGGCCGAAGCGCACGCAGCGGGTGCAGTGGATGCAGCGGCTCATCTCCTCCATCGAGATCAGCGGGCCGGCGGGCTTGTGGAAGACGACGCGCTTTTCTTCCGTGTAGCGCGAGGCCGAGCCGCCGTAGCCGACCGCCAGATCCTGCAGCTGGCACTCGCCGCCCTGGTCGCAGATCGGGCAGTCCAGCGGGTGGTTGATCAGCAGGAACTCCATCACGCTCTGCTGAGCCTTGATGGCCTTGTCGCTCTTGGTGCGCACGATCATGCCCTGCGTGACCGGGGTCGCGCAGGCGGGCATGGGCTTGGGCGCCTTCTCGATGTCCACCAGGCACATGCGGCAGTTGGCGGCGATCGAGAGCTTCTTGTGGTAGCAGAAGTGCGGGATGTAGGTGTCCGCCGCGTCGGCCGCATGCATCACCATGCTGCCCGGGGGTACCGAGACCTTCTTGCCGTCGAGTTCGATTTCAATCATGGGTGTCGTCTCGTCCCGATCAGACAGCTGCCGGGACCTGGCAGGTCTTGTGTTCGATGTGGTGCACGAACTCGCTGCGGAAGTGCTTGATCATGGCGCGCACCGGCATCGCGGCGGCGTCGCCCAGCGCGCAGATCGTGCGGCCCTGGATGTTGTCGGCCACCGAGTTCAGCAGGTCGATGTCTTCCATGCGGCCGTGGCCGTGCTCGATGCGGTCGACCATGCGCCACAGCCAGCCGGTGCCCTCGCGGCAGGGCGTGCACTGGCCGCAGGACTCGTGCTGGTAGAAGTACGACAGGCGCAGCAGGCTCTCGACCATGCAGCGCGAGTCGTCCATCACGATGACGGCGCCCGAGCCCAGCATGGAGCCGGCCTTGGCGATGGAGTCGTAGTCCATCGTCAGCTCCATCATGATCGACGCGGGCAGCACCGGCGCCGACGAGCCGCCGGGGATCACGGCCTTGAGCTTGCGGCCGGTGCGCACGCCGCCGGCGAGCTCGAGCAGCGTCGAGAACGGCGTGCCCATCGGGATCTCGTAGTTGCCGGGCTTGTTGACGTCGCCGACCACAGAGAAGATCTTCGTGCCGCCGTTGTTGGGCTTGCCGCACTCGAGGTAGGCCTGGCCGCCGTTGCGGATGATCCAGGGCACCGCCGCGAAGGTCTCGGTGTTGTTGATCGTGGTGGGCTTGCCGTAAATGCCGTAGCTCGCCGGGAACGGCGGCTTGAAGCGCGGCTGGCCCTTCTTGCCCTCGAGCGACTCGAGTAGCGCTGTTTCCTCGCCGCAGATGTATGCGCCCCAACCGTGGTGCGCGTAGAGATCGAAGGTGAAATCCGAGCCGAGGATGCGGTTGCCGAGGAAGCCCGCTGCGTAGGCTT
>DASQCX010000070.1:0-1637 GCA_035634455.1 Burkholderiaceae bacterium | reverse complement strand
ATGGCGCAAGCGCCAAGGTGAGCGCGACGATCAGCGCACGAACGCGGACGGCCCGCATTGCTCTGTCTCCCGGTGAGAGAACGCGTTCATGCGCGCGCCGCGGCCGCCGTGATCGCCGGCGCCGCGTTGCCGCTCAGGCTGGGCGTGAATTGAGCCATATCTGCTCCACGGGGCTCCATAGGGCTCTTGCAACACGCCGGTAAAATGGGCATTTCCTGCATTGGAATGGATTGAACTCCACAGGGCTCTACCCACACATATTGCACGGATATTGCACACGGAGGAAACGCCATGGCCCGCACCGTCCGCGATAGCAACCTGGAATCCCGCACCGCCCGCCGCCGGCTCGACCCGAGCGGCCAGCCGTATTACCGCGCGCTCGAACCCGGCTTGCTCCACCTCGGTTACCGTAAGCCGCGCGCCGGTGCCGGCAAGTGGCTGGCGCGGGTCTACACCGGCAACGGCAGCTATCGCCTGCACAAGATCGGCGTCGCCGACGACAACAGCGACGCCGACAGCAAGGTGATCCTCTCCTACCGGCAGGCGCAGGCGCGTGCCCGCAAGCTTCTGGTCGAGCAGGCTGGCGGCGGCGCCGGCACGGTCGGCGACGCTATGGACGCCTACATCCGCTTCCTCAAGGACGACGGGCGCCCGCCGGCAGCTATTCGCGACGTGGTCAACCGCGACCGCGCCTCCATCCGCCCGGTGCTTGGGTCGATCAAGCTCGCCAAGCTCACGACCGACCATCTACAGCGCTGGCGCGACGACCTGGTCAAGGCGCCGCCGCGGGTGCGCACCGGCGCCGGCAAGCCGCAGCAATATCGCGCGCGCAGCACCGACGCCGAGTCCCAGCGCGCGCGCCGCGCCACCGCCAAGCGGACGTGGGCGACGCTGCGAGCGGCGCTCGCGCACGCTTTCCGCAACGGTGACGTCGATACCGACATCGCTTGGCGCAGGGTGGTGCCGCTGCGGAACACCGACGGCGTGCGGGCGCGTTACCTGACCACGGCGCAGGCCGCGCGGCTGATCAACGCGGCCGACTCGGAGTTCAGGCCTATCCTGCGCGCCGGCTTCGAGACCGGCGCCCGGTGGGGTCAACTCGCTGCGCTGGTCGTGTCGGACTATAACCCCGACGCGGGCACGCTGCGGCTGCGCTCGCGCAAGGGCCGCGGTGTCGAGAAGGTCTACTACGTCCCCCTCAGCGACGCGGCGCGGGACTTGTTCGCGCAGGCGTGCGCCGGGCGCGCCGACACCGACCTGATCTTTCGGCGCGGCGGCGGCGCGTGGGAGCGGGCGCAGCAGCAGCGCCGGATGGAGGACGCCTCAGCGCGCGCCGGGATTCGCCCGGCGGTTCACTTCCACTGCACCCGGCACACGTTCGCATCGCTCAGCGTGATGAACGGCGCGCCGCTCCTGGTGGTCGCCAAAGCACTGGGCCACGCCGATGTGAGGCTGGTCGCGACCACCTATGGGCATTTGGCGCCGGACTTCATGGCCGATGCGATCCGCAAGGCGGCGCCGCGCTACGGGATCAAGTCTGGAAATGTCCGGCCGCTGAGATAGGGTAGCGGCCGGCCCTGACGGTTTCGACATCGGGGCCGGCCATCACCTTCACACCAACGGGGTCGGATCCCGTA
>DASQCX010000069.1:0-2039 GCA_035634455.1 Burkholderiaceae bacterium | reverse complement strand
CCCATGCCCCATCCGCCCGCGGCCTGCGCGGGCTGTTCAGGATCGACGCCCGCCCCAGCATCCGGCGTTCGCTGGTGCTCTGGCTTGTGCTGCCGCTGGCGCTGCTGGTGCCGGCCACGGCCTTCCTGTTCTACCGGCTCGCGCTGTCGCCCGCGCTCGATTCGCTCGACCACTCGCTCGACGGCTCCGCGCTGGCGATCGAACGCCTCGTGTCGCAGGACGGCGGGCGCGTGACGATCACGATGTCGCCCGCGCTCGACGCGTCGCTGCGCGCCGACCGCTTCGATGAGGTGCACTGGGTGGTGCTCGGCCCCGAAGGCCGCGTGCTGGCGGGCGACGCGCCGCTGGCGACGCTGGCCGGGCCGCCCGAGCCGATCGACTGGCGCTTCTCCGACGCGACCTGGAACGACGAGCCGGTGCGCGTCGCGATGCACAGCTGGCCCTGCGTCCCGGCCACGGCCGACCGTCCCGCCGCCGAGTGCGAGGCGCGGGTGTCCGAGACGCTCAACAAGCGGCACGGCGTGGCGCAGCAGGTGTTCACCGCGGCCGCGTCGGCGATGCTCGTCGAGGCGCTGGTGCTGGCCGTGCTGGGCTGGCTCGCGATCGCGCGCAGCCTCAAGCCGATGGAGCGCCTGAGCACGGACATCGAGCAGCGCTCGCCCGAGCACCTGGGGCCGGTCGACCGGCCCGACATCCCGCGCGAGGTGGCGCCGCTGGTCAGCGCGCTCAACGGGCTGTTCGCCCGCGTGATGGCGGCCTCGGCGGCGGAGAAGGCCTTCATCGCCGACGCGGCCCACCAGCTGCGCACGCCGCTGACGCTGATGCGCACCGAGACCGAGCTCGCGCTGCTGGAGTCGCATCCGGCGCAGATCGACGGCCTGCTGCGCCGCCTGCACATCGCCACCACGCGCGCCGCGCGGCTGGCCAACCAGCTGCTGTCGCAGGCACGCGCCGAGCACGAGCGCCACAACTCCGCGATGGAGCGCTTCGACCTGAAGCAGATCGCCACCGAGGCCGCCGAGGAATGGGTGGCACGCTCGGTGGACGCCGGCGTCGACCTCGGCTTCGAGCTGGAGAGCGCGCGCGTCGACGGCCACGGTTTCCTGCTGCGCGAGATGCTCGCCAACCTGTTGGACAACGCGATCAACTACGCCGGCCACGGCGCGCGCATCACCGTGCGCACCGGCCCCGCGCCGGACGCGCCGTCCTGCGCGATGCTGGAGGTCGAGGACAACGGCCCCGGCATCCCGCCCGAGCTGCGCGAGCGCGCGTTCGAGCGATTCCAGCGCGGCAACGCCGGCGGCACCGGCAGCGGCCTGGGCCTGTCCATCGTGCGCGACATCGCCGCCCATCACGGCGCCCGCGCCGAGCTGCTCGACGGCCCCGGCGGCGTCGGCCTGCGGGTGCGCGTCACCTTCTCGGCCGTCGACGCCTCCGCGCGCGGCGGGCGCGCAGGCCGGGCGTAGCGAGACCCTTCGCCGGCGCACGCGGGTCGCCCGCGCGACAATCGACGAATGTTCCAGCCCAGCCAGCACGACGTCCGCCGCTTCTTCTGCGAGACGCATGCACTCGCCAGGAGCGGCGCCCCGATGTCGCCGATCCAGATCCTCGCATCGCAGTGGATCGCCGAGCATCCCGAGTACCACGCCGATCTGGCCGACGTCGACGCGGCGCTGGCCGCGGTGTTCGAGGTCGACGACGGCCGCACCAACCCGTTCCTGCACCTGGCGATGCACCTGACGATCAGCGAGCAGTGCAGCATCGACCAGCCCAGCGGCATCCGCCAGGCGGTGGAGCTCCTCGCCGCGCGTCGCCAGTCGCTGCACGAGGCGCACCACGCCGCGATGGACTGCCTGGGGGAGATGATCTGGGCCTCGCAGCGCAGCGGCCGGCCGCCCGACGGGCATGCCTACCTCGACTGCATCAGGCGGCGAGCCACGGCGGGTTGAGCGGTCGCTGGCGCGACCGCGCCGGCGTCCGCTTCACTTGACGGTGATCCACTGCACCTCGACCCAGTTGTCGGGCCGGTGCACCACGCT
>DASQCX010000068.1:0-1556 GCA_035634455.1 Burkholderiaceae bacterium | reverse complement strand
CGGCGGTGCAGGTCCAGCACCTCGCCGCCAACGACCGGTTCCTCGTTGTAGCCGCAGCCATTCTCCGTGATGTAGACCGAGCGGTGGCCGTACTCCTCGTGCACCATGCGCGAGGCCCAGTAGATGGACTGCGGCACCAGGTTCAGCCACGGGCTGTCGGCGCGCGGGTAGTTGACCGGCAGCGGCAGCGCCTCGGGCTGGCCGTCACGGCCGGCGCGCACGTAGGTGGCGGTGTAGATGTTCAGGCCGAGGAAGTCGGTGGGCAGGCTGATGAGGTCGAAGTCGCCGGGCTGCACCACGGGCGCGGCGGCGCCGGTGCGTTCGAGGTAGCGCGGCGCATAGCCCTTGCCGTGGATGGCGCCCAGCACGTGCAGGTTCTTCTCGACGAACCAGGCGCGCGCGGCGGCGATGTCGGCCGGCGTCTCGGTGACGGGCACGCTGACGTCGCAGTTGTCGGTCAGGCCCACGCGCGCGCCAGCGCCGCCGTGCTCGCGCACCGCGCGCACGCCGTGGCCGTGGCACAGCAGCGCGTGGTGGAAGGTCTGGTTGACGACCGCGGCGCTCTCCTTGCGGCCCGGCGCCTTGGTGCCCGCGCCGTAGGCCAGCAGCGTGAAGCAGCGGATCTCGTTGAGCGTGATCCAGTCCTTGACGACGTGGCCGTACTCCTTGACCACCGTGTCGGCGTAGCGCGCGAACGCGGCTACCGTGGAGCGCGCCGTCCAGCCGCCGCGATCCTCCAGCGCCTGCGGCAGGTCCCAATGGAACAGCGTGACCCAGGGCTTGATGCCGTGGCGCGCCATGCTCGCGAGCAGGCGATGATAGAAGTCCACGCCGGCCCGGTTGATCTGCCCGTCGCCGTTCGGGTAGATGCGCGGCCACGCGATCGACAGCCGGTAGTGCTTGACGCCCAGCGAGGCCATCAGCGCGAAGTCCTCGTCGAAGCGGTGGTAGTGGTCGCAGGCGACGTCGAGCGTGTCGCCGTCGTGGATCGCGCCGGGCACGCGGCTGAAGCGGTCCCAGATGGACTCGCCCTTGCCGTCCTCGAAGGCGGCGCCCTCGATCTGCGCGGACGCGGCGGCCACGCCGAAGACGAAGGAGGGGGGAAACGGGCTGGAATACGTGAGCATGGGGAAAGCGGTTCTCGGGAGCGGAGGGGTGGGATGAGGCGGCTCTGCGGCCGCCGCGTGTTGTCTCGTGGGCGAGGGCGTTCAGGGCCGGGCCAGCAGCTGGAGCAGCGTCGGCTCCATCTGCGTGGCCCAGATCTCGTAGCCCTTCTCGTCGGGGTGCAGCAGGTCCGGCATGACGTCGCGCGACAGCGTGCCGTCGGGGTTCGTCAGGAAGCGGCCGATGTCGAGGAAGAAGACGTGCTGGCCGTCCGCGTAGCCCGCGATGATCGCGTTGACGCGGTCGTTGAGGCGGCGCAGCGGGCCGTCCGGCTTCTCGTCGCGCGGGAACACGGCCAGCAACAGGATGCGGGCGTCGGGCTGGCGCGCGCGGATCTCGTCGAGGACGCGGCGCACGCCGGCCGCCGTCGTGCGCGGATCTTCCGCGCGGTC
>DASQCX010000067.1:0-1841 GCA_035634455.1 Burkholderiaceae bacterium | reverse complement strand
CGAAGGCCATGGTCGCGAAGCTGGCCCCGCTCAAGCAGATGGTGGGCGGCGAGGAGATGGCGCGCTGGCAGGCGCTGGCCGATGCCGGCGAGGTCGACGAACTGTTCGAGCGCCTGATGACCACGCACTACGACCCGTGCTACGCGCGCTCCACCACGCGCGAGTTCGGGCCCGGCGACGGCGCGAACCGGCTCGAACTGGCGTCGCTGCAGCCGGATGCGCTGGCCGACGCCGCACGCCGCCTGATCGCATCGCCCTAACGGAGGAGACCCGCCATGAACCTCGTCATGAGAATCGCCTGCCTGGTCGCGTACGCGCTGGGCATCGCCGCCTTCACCGGCCTGATCCACGGGCCGCTGGCCGCCGCGGCGGCCATCGTCACCATCGCGCTGATCGGGCTGCATGCGCTGGAGCTGCTGTACGCGTACCGCTTCCTGCGTCGGTACAAGGGCTCGCTGGGGATGAGCGTCGTGCTGGCGCTGCTGTTCGGCGTGCTGCACTGGGCGCCGCTCGCCCGCCAAAAGGCCGGGAAGCTGTGAATGGATCCGACACGTCCGCTCGTGCCGCCAAAAGACGCCCAGGCGTCGTTGCAAATGCTCGCCGGGCAATCCAGCCCGGCTGCGCTTTGCGCCTAGCCTGAGCGCCTTTTGGCGACCCGCTCGTATATGTCGGATCCATCCACAGCTTCCATGGGCGTGCTGTCCGGCGTCCGCGTGGTCGAGATCGCCGGCCTCGGCCCGGCGCCGTTCTGCGGCATGCTGCTGGCCGACATGGGCGCGGACGTCGTGCTCGTCGAGCGCGGCGGCTCGGGCGGCGGCGATCCGCTGTCGCTGGGCGGGAACGCGATCGTCAACCGCGGCAAGCGCTCGATCGCGCTGGACCTCAAGGATCCGGCCGCCGTCGACGCCGTGCTGCGGCTGGTGGACGGCGCCGATGCGCTGATCGAGGGCATGCGCCCCGGCGTGATGGAACGCCTGGGCCTGGGCCCCGACGCCTGCCTGGCGCGCAACCCGCGCCTGGTCTACGGCCGCATGACCGGCTGGGGCCAGGACGGCCCGCTGGCGCAGGCGGCGGGCCACGACATCAACTACATCGCGCTGTCCGGCGCGCTGTGGTTCGCCGGCGCGCCCGGCGCGCCGCCGACGGCGCCGCCGACGCTGGTCGGCGATCTCGGCGGCGGTGCGCTGTACCTCGCGATGGGCGTGCTGGCGGCGCTGCTGTCGGCGCGCGCGACCGGCGCGGGGCAGGTGGTCGACGCCGCCATCGTCGACGGCAGCGCCAATCTCATGAACCTGCTGCTGTCGCTGCACGCCGCCGGCCAGCAGCCCTTCGAGCGCGGCCGCGGCCTGCTGGACGGCCCGCACTGGTACGGCGCCTACGCCTGCGCCGACGGCCGCTTCGTCAGCGTCGGCGCGCTCGAGCCGCAGTTCAACGCGCTGCTGTTCGCGAAGCTCGGCCTGGCCGACGACACCGACTTCGGCAACGCCTACGACGCCCGCCGCTGGCCGCGCCTGCGCGAGCGCCTGGCCGCGCTGTTCGCGACACAGCCGCAATCGTACTGGGTCACGCTGCTCGAAGGCAGCGACGCCTGCTTCGCGCCCGTGCTCACGCCGCGCGAGGCGCTCGCGCACCCGCACCTGGCCGCGCGCGGCGTGTACGCGGAGCGCGACGGCGTGCTGCAGGCGGCGCCGGCGCCGCGCTTCTCGGCGACGCCGTCGGCGATACCCGGTGCCGTACCGGCGCGGGGCGAGCACGGCGCGGCGATCCTGCGCGAGGCGGGGCTGGACGACGCGGCGATCGCACGCCTCCTGGGACGCTGAGGCGAGGCGCCGGCGCCCGGT
>DASQCX010000066.1:0-4322 GCA_035634455.1 Burkholderiaceae bacterium | reverse complement strand
AGGCGGAGGCCGCGCACGAGCCGTGGATCCGCTCGAACCGCCTGGCGGTGCAGGGCGAACTCACGATGGCGCACCTGCTGGCGTCGGCCGCGATCCCGTTCATGTTCCCCGCGGTGACGCTGCCGCTGCAGGGCGCCTACGAATGGTTCGGCGACGGCTCGATGCGCCAGACGGCGCCGATCTCGCCGGCCATCCACCTGGGCGCCGACCGCATCCTCGTGATCGGCGCCGGCCGCATGCGCGAGCCCGCGGGGCCGCGCGTGGTGGGGCCGTCGCCGTATCCGTCGATCGCGCAGATCGGCGGCCACGCGCTGTCCAGCATCTTCCTGGACGCCCTGGCCGTCGACGCCGAGCGCCTGCTGCGCATCAACGCGACGCTGGCGCTGATCCCCGCGGAGGTGCGCGCCCACGCCGCGCTCAAGCCGGTGCGGCTGCTGCTGATCTCGCCCTCCGAGCGCCTGGACGACATCGCCGCCCGCCATCTCGACGCGCTGCCCGGCTCGATCCGCGGCCTGCTGCGCGGCATCGGCGTGACCAACGCCGCTCCCGGCAGCAACGGCGCGGCGCTGGCCAGCTACCTGCTGTTCGAGGACGCCTACACGCGCGAGCTGATGGCGCTGGGCGAGAAGGACACCGACGCGCGGCGCGACGAGGTGCTGCAGTTCTTCGACCTGCCGGCCGTGGCGGCCGATGCTGCCGCGGCGGCGACGGCCGCCGCATGACGCCGCCGCACCTGGATGCACCGCGTGCGGCCGTCGCCGTGCGGCGCGCGCGTGCGGGCGATGCCGACGCCGTGGCCGGCCTCTACGCGCAACTGGTCCGATGCAGGTGCTGCCCGCGCGACTGCTCCAAGAGCATGCTGCTGAGCGCCGCGGAGCGTCTCGATGCGCACCGCTTCTTCGAGCGTCGCGGCTACGCCGGCGACCGCAAGCGCGGCTTCGTGAAGTACCGCCAGGCGTTCGCCGGCGCGACCCGCTGAGCCCTGGCAAGGCCGCTCGCGCGTGGCGCCCGCGGCGCGCTCGCCATGAAAAACGCCCCGCGGGGCGGGGCGTCGTCGAAGCGGGAACCGGCGGGCGCGCGGCCCGCGAGGCGCTTACTCTTACTTCTTGGCAGCCGAGGCAGCCGAGGCAGCCGAGGCGGCAGCGGCAGCCTTCTTGGCGGCCTTGTCGGCCTTCTTCTGCGCCGCGGCGGACGCCTTGTCGGCCTTGGCCTGGGCGGCGGCGGCCTTCTTCAGCTCCTTGGCGGTGCTGGCCGGGGCGGCGGGAGCGGCGGCGGTGGTCGCCTTGGCGGTCGCGGCCGGGGCGGGCGCCGGAGCCGGCGTCGCGGGCTTGGCGGTGGCGGCCGGCGCCGGAGCGGGAGCCGGCGTGGCGGCCTTGGTCGCGGCCGGGGTCTTGGCCGGCGTCGCCGCGGCGGCGGGGGCGCCCGCCATGGCGGCGCCGTTGACGGTCAGGCCGCCTTCGGACAGCTTGACGGCGTTCTTGTCGCCGATGCCCTTGACGCGGGCGATCAGGTCCGGCCAGTCCTTGTAGTTGCCGTCCTTGCGGCCATCGATGATCTTGGTGGCGGTGGCCGGGCCGATGCCCTTGACCGCCTCGAGTTCGGCCTGGGTGGCGGTGTTCGCATCGGCGGCGAACACCGAGAAGGCGAAGAAGGCGAGGAGTGCGGCGAGAAGGCGTTTGATCATGGCTGCGTCCTTGGTTTTGACAGCGTTGTGCGCACAGGCGGGGGCGCGGCGACCCGTTGCGGCGCCCGGATCGCGGCGCCGCATGCAGTTTCAACGCAGGCCGTGACGGGCGGTTGACCGTTCTTCACGAATCGGCCATCCGCCGTGAACGGTTGCTCAGGCCTGTTGCAGGTCCGCCAGGATGCGCGTGACCAAGGTCTCGCACCAGTGCGCGTTCGTGAAGCGCCGGGCCTCGGGGCTGGCGAGGAACTCGCGGATGCCCTGCTGGTACATCGCGAAATGGCCGGCGTCGATGCGCTCGATGCAGGCCAGCAGCTCGTGCGGGGTCCTGAACTGGTCGCCGTCGATGAAGCAGTCCTCGGGGATGGGCGGCTTCGAGTGCGTCGTGCCGATGTAGACGGGCACGCAGCCGCTGGTCAGGCAGTCGAAGATCTTCTCGCTGATGTAGCCGGGGCTGCCGCGCGAGTTCTCGTAGCAGATCGAGAAGCGCGCGCGGTCCAGCACCTCGTGCTTGCGGTTGATCGTGCCGCGCCAGCTCGCGAAGGCCGGCGGGGCGTCGGGCCGCAGGCGGCGCTTCCATTCGTTGACGCGCTTGGCGATGCGGCCCAGGTGGCCGGGCTGGACCGCGGGGATGCCCCAGCCGGGGCCGAACAGCGTGAAGCGGTCGGCGGCGTGCTCCTCGAAGAAGCGGATCGCCTCGACGCGCCGGTGGTGCAGGTTGCGCGGGTGCGGGTGCAGCAGCGCCTTGTTCGACGCGATCAGCACGCAGAACAGGTCGCGCTCCTTGAAGCCGGGCACGTCGCGGAGGGTCAGGTCGTTCGGGTAGTCGAGCGACAGCACGTGCTCGCCGTCGATCAGGTCCTCGTTGCTGGTGAAGATCTTGCGGTAGCGCGCCAGCTCCACGATGTTGCCGTTGATCGGCCGGACGATCGGATCCTCGTACAGGTAGCCGTAGCTGAACGGGTGCGAGACGCTGCGCTGCGCGTTCAGGTGCAGCTCGAAGTCGACCTCGCGGCCGGCGTTGACGTCGCGCGTGTTGAGCTCGACGCCCTCGGCGGCGAAGCGCTCGCGCAGCTGGCGCCAGGGCAGGAAGAAGTCGCCGCCGTTGGGGCCCGCGCCGGGGCGGAACGGCTTGTTGGCGCGCAGCCGGTTGACCACCAGCGTTGCGTAGCGCATCGGCGCCAGGATGGTGGTCGGCGGCCCGGCGGTCATGCGTCGGTGCCCATGCAGGCCTTGAGCAGCCCGGCGTAGATCGACGTGGACGCCGGCACCGTCTTCCAGTTGTTGTGCCAGTGGATCGCCCAGTGGCGCTCGATGGACAGCGCGTGCAGGTCCAGGGCCAGGTTGTCGCGCGAGCCGAAGAAGCGCGCCGTGTCGCCGTACAGCATCGACGACGGATCCCACAGCGGGTCGAACAGCTTGGTGGGGTGGACGAAGATGCCCAGCTCGTTGCAGACGTGGTCGGCGAACAGGATCCAGGGCAGGAAGTTCTCGAGCTCGTTGCCCTTGCGCACCAGCGCGAGGCTCCACGTCCGGTTGGGCAGGAACAGGATCGCCGAGTTCGCGAACGGGTAGGTCTCCCAGCGGTAGGCCCAGGCCTTGTCGGCGCAGTGGATGGTCAGGTCGCTCGTGAAGCACACGTCGAGGTCGGCGTACAAGCAGGCGTCCGGGTAGTGCTCCAGCGCGATCAGGCAGCGCACCAGGTCGCCGCGGTAGGCCTTGTTGCGCGTGAAGCCGCCGAACAGCGCCGACGAGTGCTTGTACGTGAGCCCGAACAGCGGGTGCTCCCACGCGTTGCGCCGCGCCCATTGCGGCGCCAGCTTGCGATGCACCGCGCTGCCGATCTTGCGCAGCCGCTGCCAGCGGTCATAGCGGGCCACGGGCTTGGCGCTGACGTGCTTCTCGATCAGCCGGTTCAGCGAGAACGGCCGCACCGCGATGCGCGGATGCGTCTTGATCCACTGCAGCTGCGGCGCCTCGATGGCGCTGGCGTCGTCCTCGTCCAGCCACAGCTCGTAGCGCGAGTCCGGGTGGTGGCGCAGGAAGCTGCGGAAGTGCAGCTCCGTGACGGCCGGCAACTGGCCCGACCAGTAGCCGAAGAACGTGATGGGGGGAGTGTTGAGCGCCATCAGTGAACCAGGTCGAAGGCCTTCATCAGGATGCGTTCCTTCCAGGTCGCCGCGCGGATGGCCGGCGATTCCGTGCCGTCGATCGCGGCGCGCACCTGGTCGTAGAAGCGGTCCCAGCGGTAATGGCTGTCGATCGCTTCCTGGCCCAGGCGCTGCGTCTCGCGCAGCTCGGCGTCGCTGTGCGCCTGCAGCCTCTTGAAGACGAGCTCCGCGGCCGCCGCGTCGTTCAGCGGCACGTTGACGATGCCGGCGCGGTTCTCGTAGCCGCTCTGCATCGTCACGGCGGGGATCAGGCCCCAGGCCATGGATTCGAGGATGGTGGTCGGATTCGCGTCCATCGCGCCCACGGTGATCATGAAGTCGAACTCGGCGACCCTGGCGCGCGCCTCGGGCCGGGAGAAGTCCATGAAGCCCAGCACGTGCACGCCCGGGATCTTCTTGCGGCCCTTGCCGATCCAGCTGATGTCCACGCTCTCGCACTGCTGCTGCAGCTGCGACAGGTAGCCCAC
>DASQCX010000065.1:0-7079 GCA_035634455.1 Burkholderiaceae bacterium | reverse complement strand
AGGCGCAGGACCTGCTGCAACACACCGTGAGCATCGAACGGATGGCGCTGCAGCTGTCGGCCATCGACACCGTCGACGGCGTCCGGGAGACGCATCGCCAGGTGATCGAGCACCTGGCCGCCTTCGACCGCCTGGTGGAGGGCCTGGCCGCGGCCGCCGCGAGCGACGACGTCGACGTGCTGGCCCTGCATCGCGCCAGCCAGCGCTTCCGCAACACCGTCAACATCGCGGCGCAGCGGCGCGAGACCGTGCTGGCCGGTGGCGCGGTCGCGCCGCCGGGCGCCGGCCTGTCGCTGGCCACTCTCGACGACGACCTGCGCAGCCAGGCCGACGCCCTGGCCATCGCGGCGCGCCGGCAGTCGGACTACTTCACGCGCGACTACCGCGACGCGGTGCAGCAGCTGGTCGACGAATCGCACCGCATGCAGCGCTGGATCATCGCCGAGCTGGTCGCCAGCCTGCTGCTGTCGTGGCTGATCGTGCGCGAACTGCTGGGGCGCCGCCTCGTGGCCCGCCTGCGCCAGGTGAGCCGCTCGCTGCGCCATGGCCAGGGCGACGACGCGCCGCGCGAGGTGCCGGTGCACGGGCGCGACGAGATCGCGGACATGGCCCGCGCCGTCGAGCAGTTCCTCGAGGACCGCCGCCAGCGCCGGCAGGCCGAGGACGCGCTGCAACGGCTCAACGCCGATCTCGAGGAGCGCGTGGAGCAGCGCACCGCCGAACTCAGCGCGGCCCTCGAGGGGCGCACGCGCGAGGTGCTCGAGCGCCAGCACGCGGAGCAGGCGCTGCGCGCCAGCGAGAACTTCCTGAACGGCATCGTCGAGAACATCCCCGACATGATCTTCGTCAAGGAGGCCGCGAGCCTGCGCTTCGTGCGCTTCAACCGGGCGGGCGAGCAGTTGCTGGGCCGCCACCGCGACGAGCTGATCGGCCATGACGTCCACGACCTGTTCCCGCCGCACGAGGCCGACTTCTTCGCGCTGAAGGACCGCGCCGTGCTGGAGTCGCGCCAGCTCGTGGACATCCCCGAGGAGGAGGTGCTCACCCGGCGCGGGACGCGCCTGGTGCACACGATGAAGATCCCCATCCTCGACGAGCACGGGCAGCCGCGGTTCCTGCTCGGGATCTCGCGCGACATCACCGAGCAGAAGCTCGCCGACGACGAGCTCCGGCGCCATCGCGAGCACCTCGAGGACATGATCCACGAGCGCACCGCGGAACTGCGCGTCGCCAAGGAGCTGGCCGACGCCGCGAGCCAGGCCAAGAGCGACTTCCTGGCCAACATGAGCCACGAGATCCGCACGCCGATGAACGCCATCCTCGGCATGGCCTACCTCGCGCTGCAGAGCGGCCTGAACCCGGAGCAGGCCAACTACGTGCAGAAGGTGCACGGCGCGGCCGAATCGCTGCTGGGCATCATCAACGACATCCTCGACTTCTCCAAGATCGAGGCCGGCAAGCTCGACATCGAGGCGATCCCGTTCAACCTCGGCGACGTCATGGACGGCCTGGCCAACCTGGTGGGCATGAGCGCGGAGCAGAAGGGGCTCGAGCTGATCTTGGCCGAGCCCCCGCGACTGCCCAAGGCGCTCGTGGGCGACCCGTCGCGGCTGCGCCAGGTGCTGCTCAACCTCGGCTACAACGCCGTCAAGTTCACCGAACGCGGAGAGATCGTGGTGGCGATCGCGATCGTCGACCGCACGGCGGACGGCGTGACCCTGCGCTTCGAGGTGCGGGACACAGGCATCGGCATGACGCCCGACGAGCAGCGCCGCCTGTTCCAGCCGTTCTCGCAGGCCGATGCCTCCACCAGCCGGCGCTACGGCGGCACCGGCCTGGGCCTGGCGATCAGCCGCCAGCTCGTGCGCCTGATGGGAGGCGAGATGGAGGTCGAGAGCACGCCCGGCGCCGGCAGCCGGTTCCGCTTCGCCCTGCGCTTCGCCGTCCAGGCGGAGGGCAAGGAGCAGCCCGCGCTGGCGGTCGGGCCGGCGCAGGGCAACCGCATCCTGATCGTCGACGACAACGCCAGCGCCCGCGAGATCCTGGCCGCGATGAGCGCCGCGCTCGGCCTGCGCGCCGACACCGCCCCTAGCGGCGAGGAGGCGTTGCACGCCGTCGCCCTCGCCGACGCCGGCGACGAGCCGTATCGCGCGATCCTGCTCGACTGGAAGATGCCTGGCCTGGACGGCGTGGAGTGCGCGCAGCGGCTCGCCCAGCGCGAGAGCCGCCATCCGACGCCGGCCGTGCTGATGCTGACCGCGTTCAGCCGCGACATGGTGCTGCGGCGCCTGGCGCAATGCCAGGTCACCGTCGGCGCGCTGCTGGTCAAGCCGGTGACGCCCTCCACGCTGTTCGACGTCTGCAACGCGGTGCTCGGCCTGGAGGCGCCGCCGCCCACGCGCGCGACCAAGCGCGAGGAAGCGTTGCTGGCGCACCAGGCGCAGCTGCGCGGCACGCACCTGCTGCTGGCGGAGGACAACGCCATCAACCGCGAGATCGCGCTGACGATCCTGACCCGTGCGGGCATCCGCGTGAGCGTCGCGCACAACGGCCAGGAGGCGCTGGACATGCTCGCCGCGCGATCGTTCGACGGCGTTCTGATGGATTGCCAGATGCCCGTTCTGGACGGCTACGCGGCGACGCGCGAACTGCGTCGCAACGCGCGCTGGCAGGCCTTGCCGGTCATCGCGATGACGGCCAACGCGATGGTGGGGGACCGCGACAGGGCGCTCGCGGCCGGGATGAACGACCACATCGCCAAGCCCATCAAGATCGACGAGATGTTCGCGACGCTGGCGCGCTGGATACGGCCGGCCGCGGCCGATGCCGGTGCGGCCGGCATCGCAGGCGTCGAGGCCGGGCCGGATGCGCTGGCGGACCTGTCGGGCATCGACTGCCGCGCCGGCATCGCCGCGATGATGGGCGACGAAGCGCTGTACCGCCACCTGCTGCGCATGTTCCGCGACCGCGAGGGCGATTTCGCGCAGCGCTTCCGGACCGCGCGCGAACGCGGCGCCGCGGCGGCGGCGCTGCGCATGGCGCACGACCTGAAGAGCGTGAGCGGCTCGCTCGCCGTCGTGGCCGTGCACGAAACGGCCGTCGACCTGGAGCACGCCTGCCTGGCCGGAGCCGACGACGCGGCCATCGCGCGGCTCGTCAGCGACGTCGACGGGCGCCTCGCCCCCGTGATCGCGCAGCTGCGCGCGTTGTGAGCCCGCCGCCGCGGCCGCTCAATCGAGCTGGAAGCGCGCCACCACCTGGTGCAGGCGATCGCCCTGCTCCTTGAGGCTCTCGGCCGCGGCGGCGCTCTGTTCCACCAGCGCCGCGTTCTGCTGCGTCATCTGGTCGAGGTCGTTGACCGCGACGCTGATCTGCTCGATGCCGTGGTTCTGCGCGCCGGCCGCCGAGGCGATCTCGCCGATGACGTCGTTGACGCCGCGCACCGCGCGCACGATCTCCGTCATCGTCGTGCCCGCGTCCTGCACCAGCACGGCGCCCGCCTCGATCCGGTCGACCGAGGCCTGGATCAGCGACTTGATCTCCCTGGCCGCGACCGCGCTGCGCTGCGCGAGCGTGCGCACCTCGGAGGCGACCACCGCGAAGCCGCGCCCCTGCTCGCCCGCGCGGGCCGCCTCGACGGCGGCGTTGAGCGCGAGGATGTTGGTTTGGAACGCGATGCCGTCGATGACGGCGATGATGTCGACGATCTTGCGCGACGCGCCGCTGATCTCGTCCATCGTGCGCACGACGCCCTGCACCGTCTCGCCGCCACGCACCGCGATCTCGGACGCGCTACTCGCCAGCTGCGTGGCCTGGCGCGCCGATTCGGTGTTGTGGCGGATGTTGTCGGCCATCTGCTGGATCGCGGACACGGTGAAATGCAGGCTGCCGGACTGCTTCTCGGTGCGCACCGACAGGTCCAGGTTGCCCGTCGCGATCTCGGCCGAGGCGGTCGCCACGGAGTCGACGCCCTGGCGCACCGTCCCGACCAGCTCGCGCAGGCCGGCCTGCATTTCGCGCAACGCGGCCAGCAACCGCCCTGCTTCGTCGCCACCGCCGTTCGGGATGCTTTGCGTCAGGTCGCCCTTGGCCACGTCGCGCGCGCTGCGCGAGGCGGCGGTCAGCGAGCCCGCGATGCGGCGGGCGACGGCCAGCGCCAGCACCAGGCCCAGCACGACGCTGAGGACGACGGCGGCGCAGATGACGATGCGCGTGCGCGATGCCGCGCTCTCCGCCGACTGCACCAGCGCGTCGGCGTTGCGGTCGTTGAGCTTGAGCAGCGTGTTCAGGCTCTCGTTCATGGCATCGAAGAGCTTGCGGTAGTCGCCCTCCATCGCCTTGATGCCGAAGTCGCCCGACAGCGAGAGCACCTTGTCGTTGCCCTGCAGGTAGCTGCCCCACTGGCCCGCGAAGGCGTCGAAGGCGGCGCGCTCGTCGCCGGACGTCGCCACGGCGCGGAACTTGTCGCTCGTCGCCGCGAGCGTGCCCGTGAGCTCGGCGATGTGGGCCTTGAGCCGCTTCTGGTCGTCCTCGGCATCCGCCACCATGTGGGCGTACTGCGTCGCGCGGAGCTCGAGCACGGTCGCCCGCAGCGCGCCCAGCAGGCGCACGCGCGGCAGCGCGTCGCCGGCGACCACGCGCACCTGGCGGCTGACGTGGTCGAGCTCGAACACCGCGAGCCCGCCGACCATCGTCGTGAACGCCAGCACCGTCGCGAGGACGACCAACATCTTCGTGCCGATCCGCAGATCGTCGAACCATTTCCACATGGGCTTCTCCGGGCCTGGCGCGGGAGCCGCGCCGTGTCGCCTTGCTTATCGGCAGCCTGCAGGCGCCACTTGAAGCGGAAGGGCCCGCGCGGGCCAAGAAAATCACGCCGCGCGGCACGTTCGTCCGGCGCCGCGACGGCCGACGCGACAGTGGCGCGGCGGCGCGGGTTTCTTTCTATTAGTTCGTTGCTCGCACTAATCTAGGATTTTTCGATCGAGCGGATTCCCGGAGCACAACGCGGACGTGCCGTTCGCAACCTGAGGACCGTTCGACATGAGGAACACTTCCGGACCACGCCGGCGCGACCTGCTCGCCGCCGCGGTCCTGCCGCTGGCCGCCTGGCCCGCCGGCGCGGCGCGCGGCGCCGGCGCCGCGCAGCGCCGCATCGAGCTGGACGTCGCCCGCGCGAGCCGGCCGCTGGACCGCTTCTTCAACGACTGCGTCGGCTCCGACTACCCCGGCACGCTGTACCGGCCGGACACGCTGGCCCAGCTGAAGACCGCGGTCGACGAGCTGGGCTTCCGCCGGCTGCGCTTCCACGCGATCTTCCACGACGTGTTGAAGACCGTCACGCGCGACGCGCAAGGCCGCCTCGCGTTCGACTTCGCCGGCATCGACAAGCTCTACGACGCGCTGCTGGAGCGCCGCATCCGGCCGCTGGTCGAGCTCGGCTTCACGCCCAAGGCGCTGGCGACGTCCGACAGCAAGATCTTCTGGTGGGCCGGCAACACCTCGCATCCGAAGCCCGACGACTGGGTCGCGCTGGTCGACGCCTTCGTGCGCCACCTGCTGCAGCGCTACGGCGCGGACGAGGTGCGGCGCTGGGAGTTCGAGGTCTGGAACGAGCCCAACCTCGACGGCTTCTGGGAGCATGCCGACCAGCAGGCCTACTTCGACCTCTACACGCGCACGGCCACGGCCATCAAGGCGATCGACGCGCAGCTCAAGGTCGGCGGCCCGTCGACCGCGGGGGCGGCCTGGGTGCCCGAGTTCCTGGCGCACGCGAAGGACAGCGGGACGCCGGTGGACTTCATCACCACCCACGCGTACGGCGTCGACGCCGGCTTCCTGGACGAGTTCGGCGTCGAGGACCGGCAGCTCTCGCCCTCGCCCGACGCCATCGTCGGCGACGTGCGCCGCGTGCGCGCCCAGATCGAGGCGTCGCACCTGCCCGGCCTGCCCCTGTTCTTCACCGAGTGGAGCACCAGCTACAACCCGCGCGACAAGGTGCACGACAGCTACATGAGCGCGGCCTACGTGCTGGGCAAGCTGCGGCAGTCGCAGGGGCTCGCGCAGTCCATGAGCTACTGGACCTTCACCGACCTGTTCGAGGAACCGGGCCCGCCCGACGCGGCCTTCCACGGCGGCTTCGGGATGATGACGCGCGACGGCCTGCGCAAGCCGGTCTGGTTCGCCTACAAGTACCTGGCCGCGCTGCGCGGCAACGAGGTGCCGGTGTCCGACCCGCAGTGCTGGGCCGCCGCGGATGCGGACGGCGTGCAGGCGGTGATCTGGGACTGGCGCAACCCGGACCAGCGCGTCAGCAACCGCTCGTTCTTCGGCAAGCCGCAGCCGGCGCGCGATCTCGCGCCGGCGTCCGTCGCCCTGAGCGGCCTCGCGCCCGGCCGCTATCGGCTGTCGCTGCATCGCACGGGCTACATGGCCAACGACGCGCACACGGCGTACTTGCGCATGGGCGAGCCCAAGGATCTCGACCCGGCGCAGCTGCAGCGCCTGCAGGACATGACGCGCGACCTGCCGGAGTCGGAGCGCGACGTTCGCGTCGGCAAGTCCGGGCGCCTCGCGCTGCAGGTGCGCCTGCGCACGCACGACGTCGTGCTGCTGCGCCTCGAGCGATCGGGCGCTTGAACACGGGCTGCGGCGCCCACGCGGACGCCGCGGCCCCGCCTTCGCTCAGGCCGTCCAGGCCAGCTCGGCGCCCTCGGCCACGACGGGGCTGGTGCGGCCGTCGACGTCCAGGCGCCAGTCGCGCAGCGCGCCCTCGGTGACCTTCGCGACGTAGCGCCCGCCCTGCCGCGCGACGCTGCCGCGCGCGGCAACGCGGCCGTCTAGCGCGGCGACCGTGAACGGCGCGGTCGCGCCGTCGGCCAGCGCGAACACGCGCAGCGTGGTGCCGCGGGCGAAGTCGTAGTCCGGCCGCTCCTGCTCGGCACCCCAGGGCAGCACGGTGTTCGCGAGCACGTACACCGGCAGGCTCATGAAGTCGTGCGTCTCGCGGTACCAGCGTCCGCCGACGCGCACCTGGCCGGACAGCAGGTGCGTCCACGTGCCTTCCGGCAGATAGAAGT
>DASQCX010000064.1:0-3033 GCA_035634455.1 Burkholderiaceae bacterium | reverse complement strand
GTAGCCGCCGAACGCCGCGTGCGCCGGGTAGGCGTGGTAGCAGTTCGTCCACACGCGGCCGGCCTGGATGCCGCGGCCCATGCGGAAGGCGGTGTTCATGTCGCGCGTCCACACGCCGGCGCCCAGGCCGTACAGCGTGTCATTGGCGATCTCCAGCGCTTCCTCTTCGGTCTTGAAGGTCGTGACCGACACCGCCGGGCCGAAGATTTCCTCCTGGAAGATGCGCATCTTGTTGTGGCCCTTGAAGACGGTGGGCTTGACGTAGAAGCCGCCTTCCAGGTCGTCCTTGAGCCGGTTGCGCTCGCCGCCGGTCAGGCACTGCGCGCCTTCCTGCTTGCCCAGGTCGAGGTAGCTCAGGATCTTCTCGAGCTGCTCGCTCGAAGCCTGCGCGCCGATCATCGTCGACATCTCCAGCGGGTTGCCCTGCTTGATGGCCTCCACGCGCTTGACGGCGCGCTCGATGAAGCGGTCGTAGATCGACTCCTGGATCAGCACGCGCGACGGGCAGGTGCAGACCTCGCCCTGGTTGAGCGCGAACATCGCGAAGCCTTCCAGCGCCTTGTCGAAGAACGCGTCGTCCTTGCTGGCCACGTCGGCGAAGAAGATGTTGGGCGACTTGCCGCCGAGCTCAAGCGTCACCGGAATGATGTTCTCCGAGGCGTACTGCATGATCAGACGCCCGGTGGTGGTCTCGCTGGTGAAGGCGATCTTGGCGATGCGCTTGTTCGACGCCAGCGGCTTGCCGCACTCCAGGCCGAAGCCGTTGACGACGTTGACCACGCCCTTGGGCAGCAGGTCGCCGACGAGCTCCATCAGCACGAGGATGGACACCGGCGTCTGCTCGGCGGGCTTGAGCACCACGCAGTTGCCGGCCGCCAGCGCGGGCGCCAGCTTCCACACCGCCATCAGGATCGGGAAGTTCCACGGGATGATCTGGCCGACCACGCCCAGCGGCTCGTGGAAGTGGTACGCGTAGGTGGTGTCGTCGATCTCGCTGATGCCGCCTTCCTGGCTGCGCACGCAGCCGGCGAAGTAGCGGAAGTGGTCGATGGCCAGCGGGATGTCGGCGGCCATGGTCTCGCGGATCGGCTTGCCGTTGTCCCAGGTCTCGGCCGTGGCGATCAGCTCGAGGTTGGCCTCCATGCGGTCGGCGATCTTGTTGAGGATGTTGGCGCGCTCGGCGGGCGAGGTCCTGCCCCAGGCGGCCTTGGCGGCGTGCGCGGCGTCGAGCGCGCGCTCGACGTCCTCGGCCGTGGAACGCGGGATCTCGCAGAACGTCTTGCCGGTGACCGGCGTGATGTTCTCGAAGTACTCGCCGTTGACGGGCGGCACCCATTCGCCGCCGATGTAGTTGCCGTAGCGCTTCTTGAAGTTGACGGCGAAGCCGAAGCGGCCGGGTTCGAGCATGTCCATTGCGTGTCTCCTGGTGTGAGGGCGGGAAGGGTTCCCCGTGCTGCGGTGCTCGACGCACCGCGCGAGGGGCACTGCCGAACGTGCACATTGCGAGTCGCGTGCCAGCCTGTCAACGACGGCGCGAATGGCCGCGACGGCGTCATGCCGTCAACGTAAACACCGAGAACCGCGGCGCGCGGAACGCCCGCTGTGACGCCGTGCCACGGCGCGCGTGTACCAGGATGGAGCAGCGCGGCGCGGCGCCGGGACACGCGCCACGGCCGAGCAGCCGCGCCCGCGCTTCGCCGACAATGCGGGCCTCGTGACGCTCCCGCCTCCGATGCGCCGCATGCTGACCCTGATCCTCATCACCGTGGCCGTCGCCTACGTCGGCTTCTGCGTCGCGCTGTACTTCATGCAGCGCTCGTTCCAGTACTTCCCGACGCCGCGCCGCCTCGGGCCCGCCGAGATGGCCGGGACGTTCCGCGCCGGCGACGGCACCGTGCTGCGGCTGACCGTGCGCCCGCACGCCGGGCCCGGCGCGGTGCTGTACTTCGGCGGCAACGGCGAGGACGTGTCGAGCAGCGTCGGTTCGCTCGTGACCGCGTTCCCCGGCCGCGAGATCGTCATGCTGCACTACCGCGGCTACGGCGGCAGCGGCGGCAGCCCGACCGAGGCCGACATCGCGCGCGACGCCGCCGCCCTGTTCGACGACGTGCATGCGCGCCACCCGGACGTCCTCGTGATCGGCCGCAGCCTGGGCAGCGGCGTCGCGGCGCGGCTGGCCAGCGTGCGGCCCGTCTCGAAGCTGGTGCTGGTGACGCCGTACGACAGCCTGCTGGCGATCGCGCAGAAGCAGTTCCCGGTCTTCCCGGTGCGCTGGCTGCTGCTCGACAAGTACGAGTCGTGGCGCTACGTGCCCGCGATCCGCGCGCCGGTGCTGATCCTGCGCGCCGAGCACGACGAGCTGATCCCGGCCGCGAGCACCGACGCGCTGCGCGGCCGCTTCCCGGCGGGGCAGGTGCGATACGTGGTGATCCCGGCCGACCACAACTCCATCCTCGACGAGCCGCTGTACGTGCGCACGCTGGCCGCGTTCGACGCCCGGCCATGAGCAGCCTGCGCTACGCCGCGTTCCTGCGCAACGTCAACCTCGGGCGGCCGGGCAGTCCGACGCGCGCCCAGCTCGAGTCCGCCTTCCTGGACGCGGGCGCGGCGAGCGCCGCGTCGTTCCAGGTCAACGGCACGCTCGTCTTCACGCCGGCGCGCGGGACGCGCCCGCGCGCGCTCGCGGCGCACGCCTGCGAGCTCCTGCGCGCGCGCTGCGGCATGCGCGAGCCGGTCTTCGTGCGCAGCGTGGCCGAGCTGCAGGCGTTGGTGGCCGGCGACCCGTTCGCGGGCCAGGTGGCCGAGGGCCGCGACTTCTTCTGCATCTCGTTCCTGGGCGCGCCGCGCCGGCCGCTGCCCGTGCTGCCGATCGTGTCGCCGCGCGGCGACCTGGCGTTGCTGCGCTCGGACGACACGCACGTGCTGAGCATCAGCCGCTGGGTCGGCAAGTCGAGCGGCTCGCCCAACGCCTGGCTGGAGCGGCATCTCGGCGAGCCGGCGACCACGCGCAACTGGCGCACCGTCGTCCGGCTC
>DASQCX010000063.1:0-4839 GCA_035634455.1 Burkholderiaceae bacterium | reverse complement strand
GGGCGCGAGCGAGCTCGTGGTGCACGCGCGCACGAAGGCCGACGGCTACCGCCCGCCCGCGTTCTGGGAGCGCGTGCCGGCGATACGCGAGGCGGTATCCATTCCGGTGATCGCCAACGGCGAGATCTGGACGCCCGACGACGCCGAGCGCTGCCGCCGAATCACCGGCTGCGACGGCCTGATGCTGGGCCGCGGCATGGTGGCCGACCCCGGGCTCGCGCTGGCGATCCTGGCCAGCCGCCGCGCCGGTCGCGAGCCGGCCCTGGCGCTGCCGGCGCACGCGACGCAGGCGCGCGTCGACGCGCGCGGCTACGTCAAGGCCTCGGCCGGCGGCCCGCATTCGCCGACGGCCTACGGCGCGCCGCCCGCGGTCGCCTGGGACGCGCTGCTGCCGCTGATCGCCGACTTCTGGCGCCGCGTCAACGTCAAGGTCGAGCCGCGCCACCGCGCCGGCCGCCTCAAGCAGTGGCTCAACCTGCTGCGCCGCCGCTACCCCGAGGCGCAGCGCGCGTACGACGAGCTGCGCCTGGTCAATGACCCCGCGGCGCTCGGGCGGGCGATGTTTGCTAACGTGGCGGCCACTCCGCAATTCGACCTGGCCACGCCATGAAGTTCCTCCACACGATGCTGCGCGTCGGCGACCTGCAGCGCTCGATCGACTTCTACACCCGCCACTTCGGCTTGACGCTGCGCCGCACCGTCGACCGGCCCGAGCAGCGGTACACGCTCGCCTACGTCGGCTACGGCGAGAACGCCGACCCGCGTGGCGAGGTGGGCGACGTCGAGATCGAGTTCACCTACAACTACGGCGTCGCGAGCTACGAGATCGGCACCGCGTTCGGCCACCTCGCGCTGGGCGTGCCCGACGTCGCGGCCGTGTGCGACAGCGTGCGCGAGGCCGGCGGCCAGGTCACGCGCGAGCCCGGGCCGGTCAAGGGCGGCACCTCGATCATCGCGTTCGTGCAGGATCCGGACGGCTACAAGATCGAGCTGATCCAGGTCTGAGCGCGCGCAATGAAAAAGGCCTCGACGCGCTCCCACGCGTCGAGGCCCGGGATCGATCAGGGCTGGCTTACTTCTTGTCGCGCATGCTGGTCGACAGGCCCAGCAGGTTGTCGTGCAGCTCGGCCGGCGTCTTGCCGCCGATGTACATGCGCAGCATCACCTTGGCCAGCAGCTCGCTGTTGATGTAGGCCGAAGGCGCGCCGTGCGGCGTCAGCGCGTTGCCGTTGAGCGTGGCGATCAGGCCCTTGCCGGGGATCCAGTCCATGGTGACGATGTCACCCTTCTTGATCTTGGGCAGCGAGCTGTAGATGTCGCCCACCTGCGAGACCTCGGTGATCAGCTTGGCGAACTCCGCCGGGGTGGCGGAGGCCTCGAAGTCGATCAGGAAGTAGCGCGAGGCCTGCGAGCCCGTGATGTCCTGCTGGATGACCAGCTCGACGCGCTTGACGCTGGACGCGTTCTCGACGGCCTCGAGCGAGGTCATCTTCTGCGGCAGGTACAGCGCGGTGACGTCGATCTTGAAGTAGCCGCGCTTGCGGTAGCCGGCGCCGTTCAGGTGCAGCGGCACGCCGCCGACCGTCACGGTCTCGTCCAGCGAGACGCCCGAGACATCGACGTTGGCCCAGGCGCCGGAGACGGCGCCGCCCAACACCAGGGCCGACAGCAGCCGGCGCAATGTTTGCATCTTCATGTTCTTCACCCTCACACTGGGCGCGGCGCGTCTCGCGCGCCGCGCGGGAACGGCGCCGCGCTCAGAACGGCTTGGACAGCGTGACGAACGCCGTGAAGCCCTTCGGACGCGTCTGCGAGCCGAATTCCTTCATGATGCGGCCTTCCAGCAGGTAGTCGCCGGCGCCGTGGATGTAGGCCACTTCGGGGCCGAGGCCGAAGACGCGGCCCTTCTGGTCCAGCGTGCCGGCCTCGCGGGCCTCGGCCACCGCGGCGTTGGCGGTGCCGAAGGTCGCCGCGTAGTTGGCGTAGGTGCCCGCGGCGGTGTCGGCGATCAGCTTGCTGTCGTCCCGGGTCAGCTGGTCGACGGCGTAGCCGGACAGGCCCACGCGGGTGGACTCGCTGATCGACTTCATCAGCGCGAGGTCCAGGTTCAGGTAGCTGCCGCTCTTGTACTTCGTCTCGACGTTGCGCGTGTTGTACGAGTACGCGAGGCGCGTGCCGGCGTCCCAGCCGTCGCCGATGTAGCTGAACTGCACGGCCGGACGGAACGTCCAGAACTTGCCCGCGCTCGGGTTGGCGGCGCGGTTCTTGTTGTAGTCGCCGGTGGGCGCCACGGTCGTCAGGATGAACAGCGTCTGCGTCGCTTCGGTGCTCCAGCGCAGGATCGGCGAGAACTCGAGGTCGCCCGTGCCCCAGGTCTTGTTGGAGTTGGCGGTGGCCAGGGCGTCGCCCTGGGCCGTCGCGCTGGCGTTGACGAGACCGATCAGCGCGGCCTGGTTGGCGGCCGGCAGGGTCGCGGCGAGTCCGTTGAGCGTGGTGTTCACGCTCGTCACGCCGGCCACGCTGCCCTTGTCGATCAGCGGCAGCAGCACGGTGCCGCCCAGGGTCGCGCCCAGGAAGGTAGTCGCGCTCATGTAGCTCAGGCGCGGCAGCAGGCCGTAGACCGTCTGCTGGTCGTTGGTGCGGATCGTGGTGACGGCGCCGGCGGAATTCGACGGCAGCGTCGTGTTCAGGGCGGCCGAGAGCGCGGGCGTCAGGTCGGTGCTGACCGTCGACGAACCGCGCACGTTGGCGCTGTAGTAGTAGGCATGCGCCTGGAACACCCAGCCCCCCTCGAACGGGGCGGACATGTCGGCACCGCCGTAGCCCGGCGCGTAGCGCAGGTCGTAGTCTTCCGTGGCGGCGGCGCTGCCGCAGGCGACCAGGGCGGCGATGGCCAGCAGGGTGTTCTTGTTCATGAATGCCATGTGAGTTTGTCTCCGGGTCTCGGGATTTGCGTTGGGATGGGCGCAGTCTAGTCGCGCTAACCGTTGGCGGGCACCGCATTTGCGCGAACAACTGCACATATGAGGTGCGTAACGGTCGAAAATGTCGCGCGTTGATGACAGATGTGCCCAAGACAGGCGCGCCGACGGAAGGCCGCGCTGGTGCGGCGGCGTCGGGGGCGGGCCCGAAAACGATTCGAGCCGGGCAGGTGCCGGCTCGAATGTGAGGGAGTTGAACGCGAGCTGTCTGTCGCGTCAGTGACGCGGCCCGCGATTGTTGCGCCGTCGCGTCAGTGCGTGCGGGCGCGCAGGCCGGCGATCAGCTCGGCGGCGGCCATCTCGGAAGCGACCGCGGCGTCCAGCGGCGACTGCGACAGCCCGGAGCGGTCGTAGTGCATGTTCTCGTACAGCGTCGCGCTGGCGGGGCAGGCGCGCAGAACGGCGCGCAGCGCGTCGTCGGGCAGGTCGTCCTCGGCCAGCAGCCCCTTGACCGTGTTGACCAGGTTCAGGTACTGCTGCGCGCCGACCAGCGTCGGGTTGGCGTCCACGCGCTCCAGCAACTGAGCCATGGCGATCAGGTTCTCGATGCGGTTCTTCAGCGCGGTGGACATCACGACTCCTTCGGGCAGGTCTCGAGGGCGCCGTGGCTGCCCTCGAACCTGACTTGGGGTCGTGCCGGCGCGAATCAAGGGCCAGCTTGGGGGCTGATCACTTGCCCCAGCTGTCCTTGAGCGTCGTGATGCGGTTGAACACCGGCTTGTCCGACCGGTGATCGACGCGGTCGGTCACGAAGTAGCCGTGGCGCTCGAACTGGATGCGCGTCTCGGGCGCCAGCGCGCCGGCGGAGGGCTCGACGTAGCCCTGCGTCACGCGCCAGCTGTGCGGATTCAGCTCGGCCGTGAGCGGCGCGTCGGTCGCGCCGGGCTGCGGCACGGCGAACAGGCGGTCGTACAGGTTGAACGTGACGGGCACGCCGTCGTGCCCGGACACCCAGGTGATCGTGCCCTTGACCTTGACCGCGTCGGCACCGGGCGTGCCGCTCTTGGTGTCGGGGACGACCGTGGCGAGCACGGCGGTGACGTTGCCGTCGACGTCCTTCTCGCAGCCGGTGCACTCGACGATGACGCCGTACTTCAGGCGCACCTTGTTGCCGGGGAACAGGCGCTGGTAGCCCTTGACCGGCGTCTCGAGGAAGTCGTCGCGCTCGATCCAGACCGTCGGGCCCAGCACGAACGCGCGCTGGCCCATCTCGGGGTGGTGCGGATGCGCGGGCGCGCCGCAGGGCTCGCGGTGGGCGTCGCTGCCGAACACCTCGGCCCAGTTGGCGAGCTTGAGCGGGATCGGGTCGAGCACGGCCATCGCGCGGGCGGCCTTGTCCTCGAGGTCGTCGCGCAGGGCGATGTCCAGCCAGGCGTAGTCGATCCAGGTGTTGTTCTTGGTGGCGCCGGTGCGCTCGGCCAGCAGCTGCAGCGCGCCGGGCGTGTAGCCGCGCCGGCGCATGCCGACCAGCGTGGGCATGCGCGGATCGTCCCAGCCCGTGCAATGGCCTTCCTCGACCAGCTGGCGCAGCTTGCGCTTGCTGGTGACGATGTAGGTCATGTTCAGGCGCGCGAATTCGTACTGCCTGGGCAGCGGATGCGCCAGCAGGCCGAGCTCGACCAGGCGCTCCAGCAGCCAGTCGTAGAACGGGCGCTGGTCCTCGAACTCCAGCGTGCAGATGCTGTGCGTGATGCGCTCGAGCGCGTCCTCGATCGGGTGCGCGAACGTGTACATCGGGTAGATGCACCACTGGTCGCCGGTGTTGTGGTGGTGCGCGCGGCGGATGCGGTACAGCGCCGGGTCGCGCAGGTTGATGTTGGGGCTGGCCATGTCGATCCTGGCGCGCAGGATCATCGAG
>DASQCX010000062.1:0-1704 GCA_035634455.1 Burkholderiaceae bacterium | reverse complement strand
GCTGAGCGCGGGCGACGCGGACGCGGGCTGGGGCGCCGCTTCGACGATCTCGGTCGCGTCGAACCAGGCGTCGGCGTCGGCGGCGGCCTTCGGCGCGGAGACCGGGCCCGGCGACTGCACGGCGGCGGCCTGCAGCGCCTGCAGGTTGCGATGGCCCGCGCCGCGCGCGAGCAGGTTCATCATCTCCACGTGGCCGGGCAGGCGGCCGTGCGTGACCTGGTGGTCGAGCAGCGCGCGCTCCAGCAGGCGGGCGAGGGCGGAGAGGTCGGGGGCCGAGTACGGCAGGGCGGTTCGAGTCATGGCAGTGCCTCACGTCGTGCGTGCGCTCGATGAAGCCGCTGGGAATGCGGCGCCGGGGGTTGCCCTTGCCGGATCGAGCTCACGCGCGGTGAGTCAGGCCCGAACTTGGTGACGCGGCGGGGGTGTCCGAAAGACTGCCGTGGGCAGGTTTAGCGACGCTGGATGCCAGCGCGGCAACGCCTGGGTGAACTGCCGACCAGCCGTCAGTGTAGCCGGTCCGACATGCCGGCGTGCGCCGGCGCGCCGCACGTCGTGGCCTGACGGCAACGAAGAGGCGGTCCGGCCGGGCGCGCACCGGCGACCCGGCCGGATCCCGCTTGTTCCCGCTAGAACGAATAGCCCGCGGCGAGGATGAAGGCGCGCGGATTGAAGTGGATCGACGTCGTGCGGATGACGCCCGCGGTGTCGGAGCGGTAGTTGCTGTTGACGCGCGCCGCCGAGAACGCCGCGATGACGTTGATCTCGCGCGTGACCTGCCACGACCCGCCCACCGTGGCCGCCGGCCCGAAGGAGGTCGACAGCCGCACGCGCGTCGGGCCGCCGTTGGCCGCGTCGCCGGCGGGCGTCGAGTCGAGCTTGTAGAAGCGCGTGTAGTTGACGCCCAGGCCGACGAACGGGCGCACCGGGCTGGCCGGGGTCAGGAACCGGTAGTCCAGCAGCAGCGAGGGCGAGAACCACTTGGCGGTGGCGACCTCCTGGTTGTTGAACGGCACGGAGCCGACCGTGGCCGGGCCCTTGCCGTAGGTCTTGGCGGTCGGCGGGATGCCGCCGGCCAGCTCGAGGGCCCAGTTATCGTCGAGGTGACGGACGTAGGTGATGTAGGTCGTCGTGACGTTGCCGACGCGGATGTTGATGCCCGCGGGCGTGTACGGGCCGCTGAGGTCGTGCGCCGTCGTCTTGTAGTGGACGAAGTAGGCGCCCAGGCGCAGCTCGTTGGGGGCCGCCGCGTCGTCGGCGTGGGCGCCGGCGCACGCCAGGAGGACGGCGGCCGGCAGCAGGCGGAGGGTCTTGGAGATGGTGCGTTGCGTCATGCTGGCCTCCTCGTCAGAAATGGGCAAAGTAGGCTTGCGCGGCGGTCTCGCACGCGGTCTGGGTGAGCGGGAAGTGGTAGTAGGACACGATGGCGTTGCCGACGTCCGTGGCCAGGGTCGTCGGGTCGGTGACGCCCTCGCCCAGGTACAGCGTCATGGCCTGCGACGCGACGCTGGCCACCTCCAGCACCATCACGCCCTGCGGCGAGTTGGGCACGCCCGGCGTGCTGAAGAAGCCGGAGAACGCGGCGTTCGACACGACGGCGGCCGTCACGTCGGCGCTGATCTTCGCGGTGCCGGCCGTCGGCTCGGACGCATAGACGCCCGCGGCGATCGCGCCCACTGCCGAGAAGATCTGGCCGGACTTGGTCGG